>NZ_JAPVLS010000040.1:0-84200 GCF_027158125.1 Streptomyces sp. H39-C1 | reverse complement strand
TCCCTCGCGCCGGAGGTCCGGCGGCGCGTTCTGGAACTGCTCGCCGCGCTCCCCGAGGGAGCCTCCGCCGCCCCGGCGGAACTGCTCGACCGGCTGCGCTGGGACCGGCCGCTGCGCGGCGGCGCGGGGACGGACGCGCTCCGCGCGGAACTGCTCAAGGCGTGGGAGACCGGCGGCCCGCCCGTGATGCGGGCCGGCGGTGTCAGCGTCCGCGACCTGAAGCGGGTGGCGACGACGCTGGACGTGTCCGAGACGATGGCCGCGTTCTGGCTGGAACTGGCCTACGCGGCGGGCCTGCTGGCCTCGGACGGCGAGCTGGACGAGGCGTACGCGCCGACGCCCGCGTCGGACGACTGGCTCCGGCTGCCCGCGCAGGACCGCTGGACGGTGCTCGCCGCGGCCTGGCTGTCCGCCACCCGCGTCGCGGGCCTGGTCGGCAGCCGGGACTCCAAGGGCCGCGCGCTGTCCGCGCTCGGCCCCGAGCTGGACCGCTCCCTCGCGCCGGAGGTCCGGCGGCGCGTTCTGGAACTGCTCGCCGCGCTCCCCGAGGGAGCCTCCGCCGCCCCGGCGGAACTGCTCGACCGGCTGCGCTGGGACCGGCCGCTGCGCGGCGGCGCGGCACCTCCGCGAACGCGAACACGAACGTCAACGTGGACGTGAACGCGGCCACGAACGCGGCCATCACCCCCGCCGAAGCCGCGGCGGCGGCCGCTGCCGCCGCGAGCCGCCTCGCGCCGCTCCTCCCCGAGCCCCTCAACCACGTGCTGCTGCAGGCGGACCTCACCGCGGTGGCGCCCGGCCCGCTGGAGGCACCGCTCGCGGAGATGATCGGCGTGCTGGCCGACATCGAGTCCAAGGGCGGGGCGACGGTGTACCGGTTCACGCCGGAGTCCGTGCGCCGGGCGCTCGACGCGGGGCGTACGGCCGCCGACCTGCACGCGTTCCTCGCCGAGCACTCACGGACGTCCGTACCGCAGCCGCTCAGCTATCTGATCGACGACGTGGCCCGCCGGCACGGCCGACTGCGTGTCGGCGCGGCCTCCGCGTACCTGCGGTGCGACGACGACGCGCTGCTCAGCGAGCTGCTCGCGGACCGCAGGGCCTCCGGCCTCGGCCTGCGCCGCCTCGCGCCGACCGTGCTCGCCGCCCAGAGCGCGCCGGAGACGCTGCTGGAGCGGCTGCGCGCGATGGGCTTCGCGCCGGCCGCGGAATCCGCCGACGGCGATGTCGTCATCACCCGCGCCGACGCCGTCCGCACCCCGCGGCGGGCCGCGCCCACCCCCGTCACCGACGGACCGCCGGTCCCGGACGGCACACTGCTCGGCGCCGCGGTGAAGGCGATCAGGGCCGGCGACCGGGCCTCCACGGCCGTGCACCGCGAGAGCGTCCCCGCGCCCGCGGCCCGCGGCGGGCTGCCCCGTACCGCCGCGGCGGAGACCCTCGCCACGATGCAGGCCGCCGTACTGACCGGCGACTCGCTCTGGATCGGTTACGTGAACGCGGACGGCGCCGCCAGCCAGCGCGTCATCGGCCCGGTGCGTGTCGAGGGCGGCTTCGTCACCGCCTACGACCACACCGCCGACGAGGTCCGCACGTTCGCCCTGCACCGCATCACCGGCGTATCGGAACTGGCCGACGACCCGGCCTGACACCGAAAATGCCGCGTCAGGCGGCCTCGCGCTTGCGCGGGCGGCGGGCACGACCCTCGCCGTCGGACGGGTCCCGCCGCTGCCACCAGTGGTGGCGTCGCGGATGCAGGGCCCGGCCCAGCCGCCGGCCGAGCAGCAGATAACCGACCAGCGCACCCGTGGTGTTGAGGATGACGTCGTCGACGTCGAAGGCCCGGCCCTCGACGATCGCGCCCTGCGCGGCCTCGACCAGCACCATCACCAGCGCGGTCACCAGCACCACCCGCAGCAGACCCCGGGTCTTCGGGAACAGCACCGGCAGCAGGATCCCGAACGGCACGCCGAGTACCAGGTTGCCGCCGATCTGCTTCACCGTGTCGCGGAACGCCGGCTGGTCGATGTACTGGCGGATGGAGTCGCCCGGCCGCAGATTCGTGTGGATGAGCTTGACCGACGCCGGCGACGGCTGCAGCGTCAGCTTCGCCAGCACCACGGCGAAACCGACCATGAAGACGAAGGCCAGCACCATCACCAGCGCGCGCGTCAGCCCGGCGGCGAACGACCGGGGCTCGCCCGGGTGGTCGCGGGGGTCGCGGGCGGGCCGGGACACCGGCTTCGTCCGCGGCTTCGGCACCCGCTTCGCGGCCGGCTTCCGTGTGTTCTTCCCCACGGGCTTCCACGACGTGGGCTTCCACCGGGCCCCCGCCGCCTTCGACCGCGGCTTGGACGTGCGTTTCGCCTTCAGACGATCGCGGGCCGGCTGGAACAGATCCGTGCGGGTCATGCGTTCCCCCCATTCAGGTCGAGGGGGCGTCTACCCCCTGCCCGCCGTCGTACGCAGCGGGCGCCACTGCCGATGACCGGGATGCGCGACACTGGAGGCTTGCCTCCATCACGAACCGAAGGGTGTGGCACTTGAACAACGGGCCTCTCATCGTCCAGAGCGACAAGACGCTGCTCCTCGAGGTCGACCACGAGCGCGCGGACGCGTGCCGTCGCGCCATCGCCCCGTTCGCGGAGCTGGAGCGTGCCCCCGAGCACATCCACACCTACCGGCTGACCCCGCTCGGCCTGTGGAACGCGCGCGCCGCCGGGCACGACGCGGAGCAGGTCGTGGACGCGCTCGTCGCGTTCTCCCGTTACCCCGTCCCGCACGCGCTGCTCGTCGACGTCGCCGAGACGATGGACCGTTACGGCCGCCTCACCCTCAGCAAGCACCCCGTCCACGGGCTGGTCCTGACCAGCACCGACCGGCCGGTGCTGGAGGAGATCCTCCGCTCGAAGAAGGTCCAGCCGCTGGTCGGCGCCCGGCTCGACCCGGACACCGTCGTCGTGCACCCGTCGGAGCGCGGCCAGATCAAGCAGACGCTGCTGAAGCTGGGCTGGCCCGCCGAGGACCTCGCGGGCTACGTCGACGGCGAGGCGCACCCGATCGAGCTCAAGGAGGACGGCTGGGCGCTGCGCCCGTACCAGCAGCAGGCCGTCGAGGGCTTCTGGCACGGCGGCTCCGGTGTCGTGGTGCTGCCCTGTGGGGCGGGCAAGACGCTGGTCGGAGCCGGTGCCATGGCGACGGCCAAGGCGACGACGTTGATCCTCGTCACCAACACCGTCTCAGCGAGGCAGTGGAAGCACGAGCTGATCAAGCGGACCTCGCTCACCGAGGAGGAGATCGGCGAGTACAGCGGCACCCGCAAGGAGATCCGCCCGGTCACCATCGCCACGTACCAGGTGCTGACGACCAAACGGAAGGGCGTCTACGCGCACCTGGAGCTCTTCGACTCGCGCGACTGGGGCCTGATCGTCTACGACGAGGTGCACCTGCTGCCCGCGCCCGTCTTCAAGTTCACCGCCGACCTGCAGGCGCGGCGCCGGCTGGGCCTGACGGCCACCCTCGTCCGCGAGGACGGCCGCGAGTCCGACGTCTTCTCCCTCATCGGCCCGAAGCGCTTCGACGCGCCCTGGAAGGAGATCGAGGCGCAGGGCTACATCGCGCCGGCCGACTGCGTGGAGGTCCGCGTCAACCTGACCGACACGGAGCGGCTCGCCTACGCGACGGCCGAGCCGGAGGAGAAGTACCGCTACTGCGCGACGACCGCGTCGAAGCGGCGGGTCACGGAGGCGCTGGTCGCGAAGCACGCGGGCGAGCAGACGCTGGTGATCGGGCAGTACATCGACCAGCTGGACGAGCTGGGGGAGCACCTGGACGCTCCGGTGATCAAGGGCGAGACGTCGAACGCCCAGCGCGAGAAGCTTTTCGAGGCCTTTCGGCAGGGGGAGATCAGTGTGCTCGTGGTCTCCAAGGTCGCGAACTTCTCGATCGACCTGCCGGAGGCGACGGTCGCGATCCAGGTCTCCGGCACGTTCGGCTCCCGCCAGGAGGAGGCACAGCGGCTCGGCCGCGTGCTGCGGCCGAAGGCGGACGGGCACGAGGCGCGCTTCTACTCGGTGGTGGCGCGGGACACGATCGACCAGGACTTCGCGGCACACCGGCAGCGGTTCCTGGCGGAGCAGGGATATGCCTACCGGATCATGGACGCGGACGAGCTGCTGACGTAGCGGGCCGCCGGTTCGCGGTTCCGGGGGCCGGGTCCTCCGGGGCGGCGGTTCGAAATCGACTGTTCAGGGCCTGGCGGCCCACCAATAGCTCGGCAGCATTTCGAACCACCACCCCTGCGGCCCCGGCCCCCTCACGTCACAGCCCGGGGGTGGCCGCGCTGGGTCGCCCATTGGCCCGCCGCAGGCATAACGCCGTGCCGGCCAGGAAGGCCAGGCCCAGGAGCGGGTACGGGGATGCCAGGGGTTGTTGCCACCAGGGGAGGTGGAGGTCGAGGTCGCCTTGGTGGGGAGTGAGCCACATGCTGCGGCAGGCGAAGGCGGCGGCGGTCGCGAGGACCGCGGCGCGGCGCCAGGGGAGGCCGCGGGTGTGGGCTGCCAGCAGGGCGAGGAGCGGGACGCACCAGACCCAGTGGTGCGACCAGCTGATCGGGGAGACCAGGAGCGCGGTGACGGCCGCGCAGAGCACGCCCCACGCTTCGAGGCCGCGGCGGGCGGCGCACGTGGCGACGGCGAGGCCCGCGGCGGCGGTGAGCGCGGCGGCGGCCACCCAGACGAGGCCGGGGTGCTCGGTGTGCAGGAGCCGGGCGAGCAGGCCCTGGAGGGACTGGTTGTCGATGATCCAGGCCTTGCCGACGCGGTCGGTCTCGTAGAGGCGCGTGGTCCAGAAGTCGACGGAGGCGCCGGGCAGCACGGCGATGCCGAGCAGGACGGTGCCGGCGAAGGCGCAGGCCGCGGTGGTGGCCTCGCGGGTGCGCCCGGTCAGGGCGAGGTAGACGGCGAAGATCGCGGGGGTGAGCTTGATGCCTGCGGCGATCCCGACCGCGAAGCCCTTGCCGCGGGCGCCGTCGGGCCGGGACAGGTCCCACAGGACGAGGACGGCGAGCGCCAGATTGATCTGGCCGTAGACGAACGTCTGGAAGACGGGTTCCAGGCACAGGGCGCCGGCGGGCAGCGCGATCAGCGCGGCCGGGTGGCGGGCGCCGCCGGGGCGGCTCGTGCAGCGCAGCGAGAGGTGGGTCAGGGCGGCGAGCAGCCCGAGGTTGCCGAGGACGAAGCCGCCGCGCAGAGCGCCGAGTGGCAGCCAGGTGGTGGGCACGAAGAGCAGCGCCGCGAAGGGCGGGTAGGTGGCCGGGAGGTTCCACCGGGTGACGCGGAAGCCGTAGAGGTCCTGGCCGGAGGCGACGGCGGCGCCTTCGGCGCGGTAGACGAGCATGTCCGCCATCGGGACCGGATACGTCGAGAAGAAGAGCGCGTATCCGGCGAGGGCCAGCGCGAGGGCCAGCAGGGCTGCCAGGACGAGCAGCAGGCGGCGGGACAGGGCGCGTACGGAGGGTGGCGCCGGGTGCACCTCGCTGAGAGCGGTCACCGCCGCGACGTTAGTGGACCGCCGGGTGGGGGCCGTGCTCCGTCCTGGGTCAGCGGTGCTTGCCCTCGCTGCCCAGGAGGACGACCTCGACGGCGGTCTGCGCGAAGACGCGGACGGCTCGCAGGGTGCTTCCCAGCAGGTGGCGGGGGTGCTCGTGGTGGGTGCCGAGGGCGGTGCTGCCGGCGGCGGAGGGGCCTGGGGTGAAGGTTTCTGTGGTCATGTCCCTACGGTAGGAAATCCGCCGTTTGCAGTACATCGGGCGGAAGTCTGAAGTCTCCCGTGTCACGTACGCCTCTGGGTTGACGTCCGTCCCCTAGGGCGCCCCCGGGGTGAACCCTGAGGGCCCCCGGGGTGCCGCTCCGGTTGCGGGAAAAGCATTCGCGGTGCGGCGGGCGGGAGCGTAAGATCCACCGTCTTGCCGCCTCCCGATGGGAGCGCCGCCGGCCGGACGGAAACCGGTCGGCTTCTCTCTTCTTCCCTGCGTACGCACAAGCCGGAGGCAATGCCGTGCCCCTGCACGACCCCGACCACGCCCAGGACGCGAACCCGCTCCGGGCCGAACAGACCCACCTCGCCGAATCCCGTTCCGCGCTGACCGCGATGCGCGCCGACGTGGAAGCGCTGGACATCTCCGATGTCACCGGCAACTGGGTCAACGCCAAGATCCTCGCCGCCGAGATCGACAACCGGATCAAGGCCCTCGCCGACCTCTCGCACACCCCGCTGTTCTTCGGCCGGCTGGACTACCTGCACGCCCCCGGCGTCGAAATGGGGAGGGGCAGCGCGAAGCGCTCCGATGGAAGGGTGGTGGCGGGAGACGGGCGGGCCGAGGGCGCCGAGGGCGAGCAGTTCTACATCGGCCGCCGCCATGTGCACGACGCCCACGGCGACCCGATGGTCATCGACTGGCGGGCGCCGGTCTCGCAGCCCTTCTACCGGGCCTCGCGCGTCGAGCCGATGGACGTCCGGCTGCGCCGGCGGTTCGGCTACACCGGCGGCGAACTGACCGCGTACGAGGACGAGCACCTCACCGACCCCGCCGAGGCCAGCACCTCCAGCAAGCTGCTGCAGACCGAGATCGAACGGCCGCGCGTCGGCCCGATGCGGGACATCGTCGCCACCATCCAGCCGGAGCAGGACGAGATCGTCCGCGCCGGCATCGGCGGCACCGTCTGTGTGCAGGGCGCCCCCGGCACCGGGAAGACCGCCGTGGGCCTGCACCGTGTCGCGTACCTGCTGTACGCGCACCGCGAGCGGCTCGCCCGCACCGGCACCCTCGTCATCGGGCCCAACAAGTCCTTCCTGCAGTACATCGAGCAGGTGCTGCCGGCCCTGGGCGAGCTGCAGGTCAAGCAGGCGACGGTCGACGACCTGGTCGCGCACGTCACGGTGCGCGGCACGGACCCGGCGGAGCGCGCCCGGATCAAGGGCGACGCCCGGATGGCGGAGGTGCTGCGGCGCGCGGTGCGCAGCGGCATCCGGATGCCGAAGGAGCCGATCGTCGTGGTGCGCGGTTCGCGGCGCTGGCGGGTCCCCGCGTACGAACTCGAAGAGCTGGTGCGGGAGCTGATGGAGCGTGACATCCGGTACGGCGCCGCCCACGAGGCACTGCCGCAGCGGATCGCGCACAACATCCTCGTCCGCATGGAGGAGTCCGGGGAGGCGCCGGACGACCGCGTCCAGGACGCGGTGGCCCGCAATCCTGCCGTCAAGGCCGCGGTGAAGGAGGTCTGGCCGAAGGCCGACCCGGCGAAGACGGTGCTGCGGCTGCTGTCCGACGCCGCGTTCCTCGCGGAGTGCGCCGACGGGATCCTGACGCCGGAGGAGCAGGCGACGCTGCTGTGGGAGAAGCCGCCCCGCAGCCTCGCCTCGGCGAAGTGGTCCCCGGCCGACACGGTGCTGATCGACGAGACGCTCGACCTCGTACAGCGCACCCACTCGCTCGGCCACGTGGTGCTCGATGAAGCCCAGGACCTGTCCCCCATGCAGTACCGGGCGGTCGGACGGCGCTGCTCCACCGGTTCCGCGACGGTGCTCGGCGACATCGCGCAGGGCACCACGCCGTGGGCGACCGCCAGCTGGGAGGAAGCCCTCACGCACCTGGGCAAGCCGGGCGCCCCGGTCGAGGAGCTGACCCGCGGCTTCCGTGTGCCGCGCGGCGTGATCGCCTACGCGTCCCTGCTGCTGCCCACGATCGCCCCCGGGCTGGCCCCGGCCACCTCGGTCCGTGAGTCGCCCGGCGACCTCGTGATCCGCCGGACGGGCGCGGAGGAGCTGGACGCGGCCGTTCTCGCGGCCTGCCACGACGCCCTCGCGTACGAGGGCTCCATCGGCCTCATCGCCGCCGACGAGCGCATCGCGGCGCTCGCCGCCGCCCTGGAGTCGGCCGGCCTGCCGTACCTCGCCCCCGGCGAGGAGACCTCGGCGCAGGCCCGGCTCACCCTGGTCCCGGCGACGCTCGCGAAGGGCCTGGAGTACGACTACGTGGTGCTCGACGAGCCCGCCGCCATCGTCTCGGGCGAGCCGGACGAGCGCACCGGGCTGCGCCGCCTCTACGTCGCCCTCACCCGGGCCGTCTCCGGCCTCGCGGTGCTCCACGCGAAGCCGCTGCCGGAGGAGCTGGCCGCTGGGGGCACCTCCCAGCGGTAGCTGGGGGACGAACTAGGCATCCGGCCGGCCTCCACCCTGACCAGCAGATATGAAGAAGTTGTCAGGTCGCGGTCGCGATCGTGTTCGGGCCGCTCGATGCGCTTACGCTCGCCCTCATGTGCGCACACGTGCTGGTGGCCGAGGACGACGAGAAACAGGCCGAGCTGGTCCGCCGCTATCTGCTGCGGGAGGGCCACACGGTCACCGTCGTCCACGACGGGCGCGCCGCCATCGAGGAGGCGCGCCGCCGGGAGCCGGACCTGCTCGTGCTCGACATCCAGATGCCGAGGGTCGACGGGCTGGACGTGGCCCGCGTCCTGCGGGCCGAGTCCGACCTGCCGATCCTGATGCTCACCGCCCGCTCCACCGAGGACGATCTGCTGCTCGGCCTCGACCTGGGCGCCGACGACTACATGACCAAGCCGTACAGCCCCCGCGAGCTGATGGCCCGGATCCGCACCCTGCTGCGGCGCAGCGGCGCCCGCAAGCCGGATGCCACCTCCGACGCCGTACTGCGCGTCGGCGGGCTCACCGTGGACCCGGCGCGGCACGAGGTGACCGTCGACGGCAGACCCGCCGACTGCACCCCCGGCGAGTTCCACATCCTCGCGGCCCTGGCCGCGCTGCCGGGCCGGGTCTTCAGCCGGGCCCAACTCCTGGACCACGTCCACGGGTTCGACCGGTACATCACCACCAGGACGGTGGACGTGCACGTCATGAACCTCCGCAAGAAGATAGAACCGGACCCCCGCCGGCCGCGCTATCTGGTGACGGTCTTCGGCGTCGGCTACAAGCTGACGGACGGCGGGCACGATGGCCCGTGAACCCCGGCCGGCCCGCGGCAAGGTCCCGTTCCGCAGGAGCCTGCTCGGCCGGCTGCTGTTCTCCTTCGTCCTGGTCGCGACCTGTTCGGTCGCCGCCACCACCTGGCTGGCCGTCCAGACGACCTCCGGTTCCATCCAGCAGGAGCAGAGCCGCTATCTGGCCAACGACGCCCTGATCTACGGCAAGCTCGCCGAGTACGCGGCCACCCACGCCAACTGGGACGGCATCGCGCCCACCGTCCGCCAGCTGGCCGCCACCACCCAGCGCCGTATCGCCGTCACCACCCAGGACCGGCGGCCGGTCGCCGACTCCGCACCGGCCGGCTCCCCGCTCCCGCAGACCCAGTCGGCGGCCCTCGACCCGCTGCACGTCGACGCCACCATGGTCCCCGGCGCCACCGCGGGCGACATCGACCCGCGCGCCGTCGGCCCGTTCCGGCTGCTCCCCGCGGAACGCAAGCAGCTGCACGACCTCGCCCGGCGCAGCGTCTCCTGCCTCGCCGACTACATGATCGCCGGCGAGATCGCCGACGGCCCCAGCGGCCGCCCGCACATCAAGGTCGTCGGCGGCGACCCCTCCGACGTGCTGGACGAGTCCTGCAACGGCAGCAGGCTCGCCGCCCCCACCGCCACCGAGAGCTCCGCCCTCGCCGACCTCAACTCCCGTCTCAAGAAGTGCCTCACCACCGAGAACCTGCCACTCCTCGAACTCAACCCCGACCTCACCTGGGGCCGGACGGGCGCCGCAGCTGCCCAGGGGCCCACCCCCGTCCCGACGCCCAGCGCCGTCCGGACGCCCCGGGCCGTTCCGGCCCCCGCCGTCCGCGACCCCAAGGGCGGCGGCATCACCGAACGCAAGACCGCCGACTGCGTCGACACCGCGCGCCGCGACCAGCTCCGCGAATTCGTCGCCCCCGCCGCGTACCTCTTCGTCACGGACCCGAGCGGCGCCACCACCCCCGGCTTCGCCCTCTCCCGCTCCAACACCCTGCGCGTCGCCGGCGTCGCGGCCCTCGTCCTCGCCCTCGCCGCCGCCGTCACCCTCCTGCTCGCCGCCCGCCTCATCCGCCCGCTGCGCGCCCTCACCGACGCCGCCCAGCGCATGCGGGACGGCGACGACTCGGCGCGCGTCACCGTCGCCACCGGCGACGAGATCGGCCGGCTCTCCGCCGCCTTCAACGACATGTCCCAGGAACGCCAGCGCCTCGCCGAACAGCGCAAGGCCATGGTCAGCGACGTCGCCCATGAACTGCGCACCCCGGTCAGCAACATCCGCGGCTGGCTCGAAGCGGTGGAGGACGGCATCGCGGAACCCGACGACGCCCTCAACTCCTCGCTCCTCGAAGAGGCGCTCCAGCTCCAGCACATCATCGACGACCTCCAGGACCTGGCCGCCGCCGACGCCGGGACGCTCCGCGTCCACCCCGAAGCGGTGCGCCTCGGCGACATCCTGGAACAGGTCGCCGCGGCCCACCGCGCCCGCGCCGCCTCGGCCGGCGTCGCCCTCACCGTCACCCCCGGCGACCTCGGCCTCCAGGCCGACCCGGTACGCCTCCGCCAGGCGGTCGGCAACCTCGTCTCGAACGCCATCCGCCACACCCCGCCGGGCGGCAGCGTCTCCCTGCGGGGCTACACCGACGACGACCGCATCGTGATCGACATCACCGACACCGGCACCGGCATCGCCCCCGACGACCTCCCCCACGTCTTCGACCGCTTCTGGCGCGCCGAGAAATCCCGCAACCGCCAAACGGGAGGCAGCGGCCTGGGCCTGGCCATCGTCCGCCAACTGGCCGAATCCCACGGCGGCACCGCGACAGTCGCCTCCGCCGGCCGAGGCCACGGCTCAACGTTCAGCCTCCGGCTGGGCGGCGGGGCCTGAAGCCCGGCCCCCACCGCACCGTTGCGCCTGCGGCGAGCCGCGCCGCCTCCGGCGCGGGTGCGGTTACATCGCCCCCACCGCACCGTTCCGCCTGCGGCGAGCTGTCCCCGCCCTCCCCCAACCTTCGGCCGGGGGTGCCCCCCACTGCCGTCACAAATGCACGTCACCGACACGCGGCTACCCGCGGACCGTTGCGCCTGCAGCCGGGGCATCCCTACCTGAGCGGGTGGCACAGGGTCGAGCGGGGGCTCGGGCTGGAACGCGAGGTGCCCGGGGCCGGAGGGGTGGGGGTTCGAAATGCTGCCGGGCTATTTGTGGGCCGCCAGGCCCTAAATAGTCGATTTCGAACCGCCGCCCCGCAGGACCCGGGCACCGGAACCAAAAAACCAACCCCGCCTAACCCACCGGCACCGGCGCATCCAGCAACGCCCGCCACTCCCTCATCGCACCCACGTCCACAGGGGAAGCCCAGCCCGCAGGGCGAACCGCCCCGCCGACGTGGAACGCGTCGATCCCCGCCGCCCGCAACGCCGGCAGATGCTCCCGGTTCAACCCGCCCCCCACCAGAATCCGCGGCTCGTACCCCGGCTCCGGCTCCGGCTCCGCCGCCGTCCGGGCCGCCTCGGCGACCAGCACCGCGAGGCCGTCGTCGACGCCCTTGGGTGACCCGGCCGTCAGATACGTGTCCAGCCCCGGCAGCCCCGCCAGCTGCAATCGCACCGCGTCGCGGTCCGCCGCGCGGTCGATGGCGCGGTGGAACGTCCACCGGCACCCGTCGATGACGTCGGCGATCGCGTAGACCGCCTCGAGGTCGGCCCCGCCGCGCCCGTCGAGGAAGCCGAGGACGAACTCGTCCGCACCCTCGCGGCGCAGCCCCTCGGCCGCCGCGCAGAGCGCGTCGATGTCGCCGGCGCCGAAGCCGTCGGAGAGCCGCAGCATGACGCGCAGCGGGATGTGCACGGCGGCACGGATGGCGGCGAAGGTCTCGCGGGACGGGGTGAGGCCGTCCGCGGCCATGTCGGTGACCAGCTCGAGGCGGTCGGCGCCGCCGGTCTGGGCCGCTACGGCGTCATCGACGCCGAGGGCGATCACCTCGAAAATTGGTCTAGACATATGACCAAGAGTGCCACAATCGTCACCCCCGCGCGAGCCCTCAGGCGCACAATAGCCACCATGGCTGTCACCCCCGCGACGAAGCACCCGCAGCATGCCGCATTGCTCACCCAATGGTGTGACCTGCTGCGCCGCACCCGGGTCGCCCCGATTTCGGACACTCCCGGCTCCGCCCCCACCGCTGCCCCCACCCCCGCACCCGATGCCGCCTACGGCGAGGACCTGCTCGGCCGGTGGAGCGAGGAGCAGCGGTGGTATCACACCACGGATCACCTGGTCGCCGTACTCGACCACATCGCCGAGCTGGCCGCTTACGCCGACGACCCGGACGCCGTACTGCTCGCGGCCTGGTTCCACGACGCCGTGTACCGCCCGGACCGCTCCGAGAACGAGGAGCGCAGCGCCCGGCTGGCCGAGCGGGCGCTGGCCGAGGCCGGGGTCGACGCCGCGCGCATCGCCGAGGTGGTCCGGCTGGTGCTGCTCACGACCAGCCACGACCCGGCACCCGACGACCGGAACGGCGAGGTCCTGTGTGACGCGGATCTCGCGGTCCTGGCCGGTGAGCCTGCCGCGTACGCCGCCTACGCCGCCGCCGTCCGCCAGGAGTACGGCTTCGTGCCCGACGACGCCTTCCGGTCCGGCCGCGCCGCCGTCCTGCGCCAACTGCTGGATCTGCCCCGGCTCTTCCGCACCCCGGTCGGCCACGAGCGCTGGGAGCACATCGCCCGCCGCAACCTCGGCACCGAGCTGGAACTGCTCCTCGCAACCGGTCCCGCGACCGACCCTGCCACCTGACCGGGCCACCTGACCGGGCCGAGCCTGTCCGGGAATACGCGGGAATACGCAGGTCACCCGAGGCGCTGGTAACTGTTATGCCCTCCGCCGACGCCAGCCGCTCCCGCATGCCCGTAGCCGTCTACGTCCTCGGGCTCAGTGTCTTCGCGCTCGGCACCTCGGAATTCATGCTCTCCGGCCTGCTGCCGCCGATCGCCGACGATCTCGGCGTCAGCATCCCGCAGGCCGGACTGCTGATCTCGGCGTTCGCGATCGGCATGGTCGTCGGGGCTCCGCTGCTCGCCGTGGCCACGCTGCGGCTGCCGCGCCGCACCACCCTGATCGCGCTGATCACGCTCTTCGGCCTGGGGCAGGTCGCGGGCGCCGTGGCGCCGAACTACGCGCTGCTGTTCGCCTCCCGGGTGATCAGCGCGCTCGCCTGCGCGGGCTTCTGGGCGGTCGGCGCGGCCGTCGCGATCTCCATGGTCCCGATGAACGCGCGGGCCCGGGCGATGGCCGTGATGATCGGCGGACTGAGCATCGCGAACGTGCTGGGCGTCCCCGCCGGTGCCTTCCTCGGCGACCAGTTCGGCTGGCGTTCCGCGTTCTGGGCGGTGGCCCTGATGTCGGCGGTGGCGCTCGTCGGCGTGATCGCGCTGATCCCCCGCATACCGATCCCGGACGTCCGCCCCCGGCTCCGCGAGGAGCTGCGCATCTACCGCGACGGCAACGTCTGGCTGGCCGTCGCCATCACGGCGCTCTCCGCGGGCGGTGTGTTCTGCGCCTTCAGCTATCTCGCACCGCTGCTCACGGACGTCGCCGGGCTGCCCGAGGGCTCGGTGCCCGCGATCCTGGGCCTCTTCGGGGTCGGCGCGCTGATCGGCACCGCGATCGGCGGCCGTTTCGCGGACGCCCACCTGTTCGGTGTGATGATCGGCGGCATCTCCGCGTCCACGGTCTTCCTGGGCGCGATGGCGCTCACCGCGCAGAACCAGATCGCCGTGATCGTGCTGTCGTTCCTGCTGGGCCTCTCGGCGTTCTTCACCGCGCCCGCGCTCAACGCCCGCATCTTCAACGTGGCGGGCGCCGCCCCCACCCTCGCCGGCGCCACCACCACGTCCGCCTTCAACCTGGGCAACACCGGTGGGCCCTGGCTCGGCGGCCTCGTCATCAGCGGCGGCTTCGGCTTCGCGGCCACCGCCTGGGCGGGCGCCGCCATGGCCGCGGTCGCCATCGGCCTCGTACTCGTCTCGCTGCGCCGGCACGGCGCGAGCCGCGTCATCGCGAGCCACCCGGTGCCCGCGGTCCCGGCGCCCGCCGAGGTCACCGGCTCGACGCCCGCCGACGTCACCGGCTCGACGCACTCAGGCTGACCGCAACCCACTCAGGAACCCACTCAGGCCGTCCTCGACCCACTCAGGCTGACCTCGACGCACTCATCAGGCCGACGCGGCCGACGCGTCACCCGCCGGCGGGGCCTTGCGGCGGCGCAGCCCCGCGCCGATGAGCCGCCGCACGATCTCCTTGCTGCCGACCTCCACCGCGCCCAGCTCGACGGCCGAGGCGTAGCGAGCGGCCGGAACGTCGTAGTGGTCCCGTTCGAACGCCTTCGGCGGGCAGCCGAGCCGCGCGGCGAACGCGTGCAGCTCCTCGTAGGAGACGTCGCTGACCAGGTGCGACCACATGCGGCCGTGCCCCGGCCAGGTCGGCGGGTCGATGTAGAGCGTCATGAAACCGCCGTCCCCTGGGGCAGAGTCCACGTCCGGGACCGGGCCCCGGTTCGGGAGGGTGTCATCGTCAGCTCAGCCCGCCGACCGGGGCGACGACCGCCCCGGCGGTCTCGCAGACCCAGTGCGGGTCGGGCCCGAGCTCCGGTTCGACGGCGAGCCCGTGCGGCTCCTCGCACAGCGGGCACAGCGGCCAGCGTCCGAAGCGCGCCAGCAGCGCGTCCTGGACGTCCTGGGCGACCAGCCCGGCGACGAACTCGATGCCCTCGGGCCACTGCTCGACCCACCAGCGGCGCTGCGCGACGGCGTTCTCGACCAGGGAGACGACGTCCGGTCCGGCTACGTCCCGGGCGGCGAGGTCGGCGAGGATGAGCGCCCGCGCGCCGTGCAGGGCCTCTTCCAGATCACGATCCATCCGTCCATTCTGCCTCCTGTCCCCTTGACGCCCCCACCGCCTGAAAATATCTTTCAAGATGTGACGTACAGCGTGAAGGAAACTTTCCCCCAGCGCGCACGGCCGTCGCGTGACGCGTCCGCCGCCCCCGCCACGTCCAGAGTGCCCGACAGGAGCCCCGACCCCGGGACGCTGGCGGCCACGGTCCGTACGGTCGGGCCGTCGATGACCCGCTCGATGCAGCGGGTCGCCGAGGCCGTGGCCAACGACCCCGCCGGCTGCGCGCACCTCACCGTGACCGCGCTCGCGCAGCGCACCGGCACCAGCGAGGCCACCGTCGTCCGCACCGCGCGGCTGCTCGGCTATCCCGGCTACCGGGATCTGCGGCTGGCGCTGGCCGCGCTCGCCGCGCAGCAGGCGGCGGGCGTACCGCCCGCCGTGACCGCGGACATCGCCGTGGACGATCCGCTGACCGAGGTGGTGGCGAAGCTGGCGCGCGAGGAGCAGCAGACGCTCGCCGACACCGCCGCTCAGCTCGACGTGGCGCAGCTGGAGGCGGCCGTCGGGGCCCTCGCCGCGGCGCGCCGTATCGAGGTGTTCGGCATCGGCGCGTCCAGCCTGGTGGGCCAGGACCTGGTCCAGAAGCTGCTGCGGATCGGGCTGATCGCGCACGCGCACGGTGACACGCACCTGGCCATCACCAACGCGGTCCAGCTGCGGCAGGGCGATGTGGCGATCGCGATCACGCACTCGGGCAACACCCATGACGTCATCGAGCCGCTGCGGGTGGCCTTCGACCGGGGTGCGACGACGGTGGCGATCACCGGCCGCCCGGACGGCGCGGTCACCCAGTACGCCGATCATGTGCTGACCACGTCCACCTCGCGGGAGAGCGAGCTGCGGCCGGCCGCGATGTCGAGCAGGACCAGTCAGCTCCTCGTGGTGGACTTCCTGTTCATAGGCGTCATGCAACGCACCTACGAGACCGCCGCACCCGCACTGTCCGCCTCGTACGAGGCGCTGGCCCACCGGCACAGTCCGCGCGCCTCCCGCTCCTGACCGGAGCCCCGTCCAGCACCAGCCCCCGATCCCCCGACCGCTATCCGCACACAGGACGCAGCATCATGCTGTGGCGCGATGACGTGGCGCCATGGCTCACCGCTTCACGTAAGGACGTACGAGCCGCATGTCCCCCTCCACCGACTCCGACTACACCGAGCTGCGCCGGGAGCTGGAGACCCTCACCACCGAGGCGTTCCGGCCCGAGCTCTCCGAGATCGACCGGCTCTCCACCCTGGAGATCGCCCGGACGATGAACGCCGAGGACGCCACCGTCCCGGCCGCGGTCGCCGCACAACTGCCGGCCATCGCCGCGGCCATCGACGACATCGCCGAGCGGATGGCGCGCGGCGGGCGGCTGCTCTACGCCGGGGCGGGCACCGCCGGCCGGCTCGGGGTGCTCGACGCGAGCGAGTGCCCGCCGACGTTCAACACCGAGCCGGGGCAGGTCGTCGGCCTGATCGCGGGCGGACCGGCCGCGATGGTCACCGCGGTGGAGGGCGCCGAGGACAGCAGGGCGCTGGCCGCCGCCGATCTGGACGCGCTGGCGCTGGGCCCGGACGACACCGTCGTGGGCGTCTCGGCGTCCGGCCGCACCCCGTACGCGATCGGCGCCGTCGAGCACGCCCGCTCGCTGGGGGCGCTCACCGTCGGGCTGTCCTGCAACGCGCACTCGGCGCTCGCGGCGGCCGCCGAGCACGGTATCGAGGTCGTGGTCGGCCCCGAGCTGCTCACCGGCTCGACCCGGCTGAAGTCCGGCACGGCGCAGAAGCTCGTGCTGAACATGCTCTCGACGATCACGATGATCCGGCTCGGCAAGACGTACGGGAACCTGATGGTCGACGTCCGGGCGTCGAACGAGAAGCTGCGGGCGCGGTCGCGCCGGATCGTCGCCCTGGCGACGGGGGCACCGGACGCCGCGATCGAGGCGGCGCTGGCCGCGGCGGACGGCGAGGTCAAGCACGCCATCCTGGCGATCCTGGCCGATGTGGACGCGGCCACGGCGGCCCGGCTGCTGGCGAAGAGCAACGGCCATCTGCGCGCCGCCCTGGAGTCGGCCGGCGCCTGACACCGACTGGTTCCGGCGCCTGACGCCCACCGGATCCGACGTGTAGGGCCTGTCCGGGCACACAACGCCCGAGGGCGGCATCCCCAGCTGGGGATGCCGCCCTCGGTCTTACTACGGGTACCGCTGACCGGAGTTCTGACCAGAAGGTCAGAAGTCCATGTCGCCACCGGGCATGCCGCCACCGGCGCCGGCGCCGGCTCCGGCCTTCTCGGGCTTGTCGGCGATGACGGCTTCCGTGGTGAGGAAGAGCGCGGCGATGGAGGCCGCGTTCTGCAGCGCGGAGCGCGTGACCTTGGCGGGGTCGATGATGCCTTCGGCGATCATGTCGACGTACTCGCCGGTCGCGGCGTTCAGGCCGTGACCGATGGGCAGGTTGCGGACCTTCTCCACAACGACGCCACCTTCGAGGCCACCGTTGACGGCGATCTGCTTCAGCGGGGCCTCGAGGGCCAGCTTCACGATCGCGGCGCCGGTCGCCTCGTCACCTTCGAGCTCGAGCTTCTCGAACGCGACGGCGGCCTGGATGAGAGCGACGCCACCACCGGCGACGATGCCCTCTTCGACGGCGGCCTTCGCGTTGCGAACGGCGTCCTCGATACGGTGCTTGCGCTCCTTGAGCTCAACCTCCGTCGCGGCGCCGGCCTTGATGACGGCCACGCCGCCCGCGAGCTTCGCCAGGCGCTCCTGGAGCTTCTCACGGTCGTAGTCCGAGTCCGAGTTCTCGATCTCGGCACGGATCTGGTTGACGCGACCGGCAACCTGGTCGGCCTCGCCGGATCCGTCCACGATCGTGGTCTCGTCCTTGGTGATGACGACCTTGCGGGCACGGCCGAGCAGGTCGAGACCGGCGTTCTCCAGCTTGAGGCCGACCTCCTCGGAGATGACGGTGCCACCGGTGAGGATGGCGATGTCGCCGAGCATGGCCTTGCGGCGGTCACCGAAGCCCGGAGCCTTGACGGCGACGGACTTGAAGGTGCCACGGATCTTGTTGACGACGAGGGTGGAGAGCGCCTCGCCCTCGACGTCCTCGGCGATGATCAGCAGCGGCTTGCCGGACTGCATGACCTTCTCGAGGAGCGGGAGCAGGTCCTTCACGGACCCGATCTTCGAGTTGACGATCAGGATGTACGGGTCGTCGAGGGACGACTCCATACGCTCCAGATCGGTCGCGAAGTAGGCGGAGATGAAGCCCTTGTCGAAGCGCATGCCCTCGGTGAGCTCAAGCTCGAGCCCGAAGGTCTGCGACTCCTCGACAGTGATGACGCCTTCCTTGCCGACCTTGTCCATCGCCTCGGCGATGAGCTCGCCGATCTGGGTGTCGGCGGCGGAGATGGAGGCCGTAGAAGCGATCTGCTCCTTGGTCTCCACGTCCTTGGCCTGCTCGAGCAGCTGGGCGGAGACGGCCTCGACGGCCTTCTCGATGCCGCGCTTGAGGGCCATCGGGTTGGCGCCCGCGGCTACGTTGCGGAGGCCTTCCTTGACGAGGGCCTGGGCGAGAACGGTCGCGGTCGTCGTGCCGTCACCGGCGACGTCGTCGGTCTTCTTCGCGACTTCCTTGACCAGCTCGGCGCCGATCTTCTCGTACGGGTCCTCGAGCTCGATCTCCTTGGCGATGGAAACACCATCGTTGGTGATCGTGGGGGCGCCCCACTTCTTCTCGAGGACGACGTTGCGGCCCTTCGGGCCGAGGGTGACCTTGACGGCGTCGGCGAGCTGGTTCATCCCGCGCTCGAGGCCGCGCCGAGCTTCCTCGTTGAACGCGATGATCTTGGCCATAGAAGTGGTCCTCCCGGACAGGGGTGGATTTCAGTGGACCGCGTGGCGCCCGCGACGGACGGCCTGCCGATCACCGGGCTCTTCCCGGCGCTCGATCGGGCCTCGCCGACCCGGTCCTTCTGTCACTCTCACTGTCAGAGTGCTAACGCCAATGATTAGCACTCGCCCTAGTCGAGTGCAAGCGACTGTGGATAACTCGGGGTCCCGGAGGGGCGCCGCGCGGCTCCCCGAGCTTCGGCCAGGGGTGCCTCCACGACCGCCGGGACCGGGACGCACGAAGGGCCCGCGCCCCTGTCGGGACACGGACCCTTCGGCGTGAGTGCGTAGCGCCGTCGGCGACGCTCCGGAGCTTCAGCCGGCCAGGCGGACCATGTCCGCCTGCGGCCCCTTCTGACCTTGCGAGATCTCGAACTCGACCCGCTGGCCTTCCTCGAGGGTGCGGTAGCCGTCCATCTGGATCGCGCTGTAGTGGACGAAAACATCCGCACCACCGTCGACCGCGATGAAGCCGTAGCCCTTCTCCGCGTTGAACCACTTGACGGTGCCCTGAGCCATCCCTAACTCCCCTATTGCTGGCCCTATCGCGAATCCGCACTTCGCGGACCCGGGTCAGACCTCACCCCCGCCAAGGTCGGGGGCGTGCGCCGGAACGCGTCGACCGCGGCCGAATGTATCCGTACGGATGCCCTCTGCAACAGGTCAATCCGACGAGAATTCCAGGCACGACTGATCGGAAATACGGGGAGGAACAATAAGGATCCGGGGCAACTCGGACCGGACATACTTCGCCTACACGACAATCATCTCGCGAATTTGGCGATAAATCGTCGAACCGCGTGCGGGGCCGGGCGGGAGTCCACCGCAACTGTACCTCGATTCAACTACCGCCCCACACCCAGATGCCCCGCCCACCACAGGGCGGACGGGGCATGAGGCGGGCATGAGTTCACGCGGGACTGGGTATGGACGGAGGTCAGCCTCCGGCTACCGCCGGAATGATCGAGACATTCGCGCCGTCCGGAACCGAGGTCTGCAGACCTTCGGAAAAGCGCACGTCGTCGTCATTCACATAGACGTTCACAAAGCGCCGCAGCTTGCCCGTGTCGTCGAGAACGCGCGCCGAAATACCCGTGTGGTTCTTCTCCAGCGACTCAAGGATCTCGGAGAGCGTCGAACCCTCGGCCGGGACTTCCGACTGGCCGCCGGTATAGGTGCGGAGAATGGTCGGAATACGAACAGAAGCACTCATGCGAGGCCAGCCTCTCGGAACGCGGCAAGGGTCGGGCGGATGACGGCGGTCGGGCCGGTGGTCGGAGCGACCGCGTCGAGGGTCTTCAGTCCGTCACCGGTGTTGAGGACGACGGTCTCCAGGGCCGGGTCGAGCTGACCGGTCTCGATGAGCTTCTTCAGCACACCGACCGTCACCCCGCCCGCGGTCTCGGCGAAGATCCCCTCGGTCCGGGCCAGCAGCTTGATCGCGGCCACACACTGCTCGTCGGTGACGTCCTCGACCGCTCCGCCGGTGCGGCGGGCGATGTCGAGCACGTACGGGCCGTCGGCCGGGTTGCCGATCGCCAGCGACTTGGCGATGGTGTCCGGCTTCACCGGGCGCACCACGTCGTGGCCGGCCTTGAAGGCCGCGGAGACCGGGGAGCAGCCCTCGGCCTGCGCACCGTAGATCTTGTAGGGCTTCTCCTCGACCAGCCCGAGCTTGATCAGCTCCTGCAGCCCCTTGTCGATCTTCGTGAGCTGCGATCCGGACGCGATCGGGATGACGATCTGGTCCGGCAGCCGCCAGCCGAGCTGCTCGCAGATCTCGTACGCCAGGGTCTTGGAGCCCTCGCCGTAGTACGGACGCAGGTTGACGTTGACGAAGCCCCAGTCCTCGCCGATCGGGTCGCCGATCAGTTCGGAGCAGAACCGGTTCACATCGTCGTAGTTGCCTTCGATGCCGACCAGCTCGCCGCCGTACACCGCGGCCATGACGACCTTGCCGGCCTCCAGGTCGTGCGGGATGAACACACAGGAGCGGAACCCGGCGCGGGCGGCGGCGGCGCCGACGGCGCCCGCCAGGTTGCCCGTGGAGGAGCAGGAGAGCGTCTTGAGGCCGAAGGTGCGGGCGGCCTCCAGGGCGATGGCGACGACGCGGTCCTTGAAGGAGTGCGTCGGGTTGCCGGAGTCGTCCTTGACGTACAGGCCGCCGGTGACACCCAGCTCACGGGCCAGGTTGTCGGCCTTGACGAGCTTGGTCCAGCCCGGGTTCAGATTGGGCTTGTCGACCACGTCCGCCGGAACGGGCAGCAGCGGCGCGTAGCGCCAGATGTTCGCCGGGCCGGACTCGATCTGCTTGCGCAGGGCTTCCGGGTCACCGGTGGGGAGGTCGTAGGCCACTTCGAGCGGCCCGAAACACTCCTGGCACGCGAAGACCGGTCCGAGCGGAACGCGTTCTCCGCACTCGCGGCAGGAGAGCGCGACGGCGGGTCCGAACGCGGGTCCGGTGTCCGGGGTGGCTTCAGTGGTGTTGTCGATGGTCTGCACAGCCATGACGGCGAGGCCCTTTCTCCTCATCTTCCCCGCGGCGACGATCGCCACGAGACGGAATTGGCACCTTCCCCACCTGGCCTCGCGTCGTCGACGACGAGATGTGGCGGGAGGGTTGCCGGGACTTCTGCGGGCCGTTCCCTCAGTCCCTCTGGATGAGCGCTGTGGCACCGGGCTCTCACCCGGGCATTTGTTTTCCGTGGTGACCCCCGGCATGCGGCGGTCACTCGCGTTGTTCAAGACTGTAACCGACGAGCCGGACACTTGAGATAGTCGTCCGAACCGCGAGACGGGCCACACAGGGTCCCGTCACGGGGTGGATTCCATGCCCAACCGTCACATCAGGGAGTCAAGCACGTGCTGCAAGAGGTGGAGCGCTGGCTCGATCGACGGTCCTGGTCCGCCGCCGACCGGCCCCTCGAGCGGCTGCTCGCGGCCAAGCGTTCCGCGGGCGACCGGGGCACGGTGAGCGTGGTGCTGCCCGCCCTCGACGAGGAGGCCACGGTCGGTGCGATCGTCCGCACCATCCACGACGAGCTCATGAGCGGTCCCGTGCCCCTGGTGGACGAGCTGATCGTGATCGATTCAGGCTCCACGGACCGTACGGCGGAGGTCTCGGCGCGCGCCGGAGCCCGGGTCGTGCACCGCGACGAGATACTCCCCGACCTGCCCGCGGTGCCCGGCAAGGGCGAGGTGCTGTGGCGTTCGCTGCTGGTGACGAGCGGCGAGATCGTCTGCTTCATCGACGCCGACCTGCGCGACTTCGACGCCGGCTTCGTCTCCGGCATCATCGGCCCCCTGCTGACCGAGCCCGGCGTCCAGCTGGTCAAGGCCATGTACGACCGCCCACTGGAGACCGGCGACACGATCGTGCCGGCCGGCGGCGGCCGCGTCACCGAACTCGTCGCCCGCCCCCTGCTCAACCTCCACTGGCCCCTCCTCGCGGGCTTCGTCCAGCCCCTCGGCGGCGAGTACGCGGCCCGCCGCTCCCTCCTGGAGCGGCTGCCCTTCCCGGTCGGCTACGGCGTCGAGCTCGGCATGCTCATCGACGCCCTGAACACCGTCGGCCTCGACGCGCTGGCCCAGGTGGACGTCGGCGTCCGCCACCACCGCCACCAGGACGGCCAGGCCCTCGGCCGCATGGCCGCCACGATCTACCGCACCGCCCAGGTCCGCCTCGCCCGCGGCCAGCTCGTCCGCCCCGTCCTCACCCAGTTCGACCGGGCCCCGAACGGCGGCTTCGCCCCCCGCACCCACCAGGTCGCAGCCGAGGAACGCCCCCCGATGATCACCATCCCCGAATACACAGCCCTCCGCGGGGCACGCCGCACGGGCTGACAACCCAAGCCCCCTCCACCACCCCCTCACGGAGCCCGGGGACGTGAGGGGGACGGGGCCGGAGGGGTGGGGTTTCGAAATGCTGCCGAGCTATTTGTGAGCCGCCAGGCTCGTAAATAGTCGATTTCGAAGCCCCACCCCGGAGGACCCGGCCCCCGCAACCACCCCCGCGGCGAAGCCGCCACCACGTTTGCGTCGCAGGACACCTGGCTAGGCTGGCGGCATGGTCGCTCACCGCGCAGCCCCGATCCTCGTCGCCTCCAACCGCGGGCCCGTCTCCTACACCCTCGGAGAGAACGGCACGCTGACCGCCCAGCGCGGCGGCGGCGGACTGGTGTCCGGCCTCAGCGCCATCGGCCCCGACGCCGGCGCCGTCTGGGTGTGCGCCGCCATGAGCGAGGGCGACCGCGAAGCGGTCCGCCGCGGCGAGGGCGACGCGCAGACGCGCATGCTCGGCATCGAGCCGGACATCTTCGCCGCCGCCTACAACTCCATCGCCAACTCCGTGCTGTGGTTCGTCCACCACCTGCTCTTCCAGACCCACCTGGAACCCCTCTTCGACGAGGACTTCCGGCAGGACTGGGCCTCCTACGAGACGTACAACGCCGCCTTCGCGGACGCGCTCGCCGAGGAGGCCGCGGAAGGCGCCACCGTCCTCGTGCAGGACTACCACCTGTCACTGGCCCCCGCGATGCTGCGCGAGCGCCGGCCCGACCTGCGCATCGGGCACTTCTCGCACACCCCGTGGGCGCCGCCGGACTACTACCGCCTGCTGCCCGACGACATCGGCGCCCAGCTCCTCACCGGGATCCTCGGCGCCGACCGCGCCGCGTTCCTCACCCGGCGGTGGGCCGAGGCCTTCGCCGCGTGCTGCGCGGACGTGCTCGGCGCGGACGTCGGCCACGACGCCGCCGGGGAGCTGACCGTCACCCACGAGGGCCGCACCACACGGATCGGCGTGCACGGCCTCGGCGCCGACGCCGACTTCCTGCGGGAGCGCTCGCACCAGGACGACGTCGAGGAACGGCTGGCCGCACTCCGCTCCGAGATCGGCCCCGGCCGCCGCACGATCGTCCGCGTCGACCGCACCGAGCTCTCCAAGAACATCGTGCGCGGCTTCCTCGCGTACCGGCAGCTGCTCACCGAGCACCCGGAGTGGCACGAGCGCGTCGTGCACATCGCCTTCGCGTACCCGTCACGCCACGATCTCGCGGTCTACCGCGAGTACACCGCCGAAGTGCAGCGGGTGGCCGACGAGATCAACGCGGACTTCGGCACCGCCGACTGGCAGCCGCTGCTCCTCCACGTCAAGGACGACTTCGCGCGGTCGCTGGCCGCGTACCGTCTCGCCGACGTGGCCCTGGTCAACCCGATCCGCGACGGAATGAACCTCGTGGCGAAGGAGATCCCGGTCGTCTCGGACGACGGGGTGGTCCTCGTCCTGTCCCGCGAGGCCGGCGCCTACGAGGAACTCGGCGACGACTCCCTGGTCGTGAACCCGTACGACCTGCGCTCCACGGCCCGTGCCCTGCACGAGGCCCTGACCCTCGACAAGGACGAACGCACCGAACGCACCAAGCGCCTGGCAGCAGCGGCCACGGCCCTCCCCCCGGCCGCCTGGTTCCTGGCCCAGCTGAACGCGCTGGCCTGACGTATCGAACGAGGGCCCGGTGCCCGCATCCAGGAGGATGCGGGCACCGGGCCCTCGGCTTGCCGGTTCAGGTGATCAGGTGGTGATCAGGCCACGTAGCCCTGCAGGTCGACGACGATGTCGGCGAATCCCACCGGGATGGAGATGTCGAAGTACCCCTCGGGGGACAGCGGTACGAGAGCCAGGCCGGGAACAGTGCTGCCCGCCGGGAAGTTCAGGATCGACGTTCCCGGTTGCGAAGCGCCGTCCGCGTAGGCGGTGAGGAAGCCACCGGCCAGCGTGTTGGCCGCCGTGACGTTCACCAGAACCGCGTGTCCCGTACCGGCGCTCCCGCCCGCACCGGGCACTCTGATCCGCATCGTGCTGCCCGCGCCCAGATTGCCCTTGTACCCGCCGGTCCCGTCACGGGTGTCGACGAGCCGGCTGGGGGTCGTCGGCATGAACGGGTCACCGCCCTGCGCGGGATCGACGAAAGCACCCTGCAGGTCGGCGATGAGGTGCACGCCGCCGCTCTGGTTGTACAGCAGCACGGTGCCGTCCGCCGCGATCGGCACCGTGACCTGGTTGGACACGATCTGGCCCGTGGAGAAGTTGAGGCTGGAAGTGGTTGGCGGGATGCTGGTGGGCGCCGCGCTCACGAAGCCGCCGCCCACGGACTCGGTCGCGGTCAGGTTGAGGGTGACCGCGTTCGCCCCGGCCGGTACGCCTGCGGCGCCCCTGACCTTGAGCCGAACGGTGCCGCCCGGGCCGAGCTTGCCCTTGGGCGCGCCGGTTCCGTTCCGGGTGTCCAGCAGCCGGACCGGACCGGCGGACGGAAGGCTGTGGAAGCCCCCTGAGGCGGGGTTCCCGACCACGTCGGCGTAATACCCCACGACGTCCGCCAGCAACTGGACCCGGCCGCCCGCTCCGTTGTAGAGCGCGACCTTGCCGTCGGGGCCGACCGGGACGAGCACGGCGTTCGCCACCGTCTGTCCGGCGGTGAAGTTCAGGCTCGACGCCGTGGGCCGGGAGGTGCCACCTGAGTAGGCGGTAACGAAACCGCCGGTGGTCGGCTCGGTGGCGGTGATGTTCAGCAGCACCGCCGTCACATGCCCGTTCGCGGGCACACCCGCCCGCCCGGTCACCGGCACCTGCACCACACCGCGAGGACCGACGCTGCCGGCCGGAGCACCGTTCCCGCTCCGGGTGTCCAGCAGCCGCGCGGACGGCACGGGCACGAACGCACTGCCCGCCGTGACCTGCTGAAGAGAGGCGGCCGTCCGGTCGTGGTCGTCCTTCACCGTCAGCGTGACGACGTAGGTGCCGACCGCCGCGTAGGTGTGGACGGGGTCGTCGGTGACCGGGGTGCCGTCGCCGAAGTCGTAGCGGTAACTCGCGACCGGCCAGGGGCTGACGGTCGCGGACGGATCGGCGGTGACGCGCAGCGGCATGCCGTCGGTGCCGCTACGGACGGCCAGGTGGGCGGCGACCGGTGCGGGCGGCGCGACGACGTGGCTCTGGAGCACCGTCGCGGTGTGGCCGAGAGCGTTGGTCGCGGTCACAGCGACCTTGTAGGTGCCGGGCGCCGGGTAGGTGTGGCCGACGGGAAGCGTCGCCGAGGTCACCTGGGCGCTGCCGTCGCCGAAGTCCACGGAGTACTGCGTGATGGGCACCCAGGTCGCGGTCGCCGCGCCGGTCACGGTCACATCCAGCGGAGCCTGGCCCGCCTTCGGTGTGACGTTGTAGGTCAGCGCCATCGGGTCCTGGAACTCGAACGCGCCCCGGTCGTGGTGACCCGCGCCGGTCCCGGTGTCGGCGACGAGCGGGTCGTCGACACGGGGAGAGCCGTGCAGGTCGGTGTCCAGCTGGCCCGGCGCGTTCGCGTCGGCTGAGTCGATCATGGGCGAACCCTCTTGGGGCGTCATGAACGCGCGGGGAACAGCAACGTCGTGCGCCCCTTGTCCGGAAGCCTGCTGGAATGCGGGAATACCGCCATACGTCTGGTCCGCCCAGCGGTACGCGTTCGGCGCGTCGCTCGTCACGACGTTGTAGTCCGCTGTCGTACCACTGGTTGAAGCGGCCGACACCGCAAGGGTCAGATACTGGCTGGAGGAACATCCCTGCGGGGAGCGGCCCGAGAGCTTCAGGAGAACATTGTTCTCGACCGTCGCCCCGGAAGAATTTCCTGCCAGCTCCACGCCGGCACCGCAGTTCGCGCCGATCGTGTTGCTGGTGACCACCGTGCCCGGCGCATCGGTCACGGCCACCGCGCGACCGATGTTGGTGACCATCTGGTTGGTCGAAACGACAGCGCGCACCACTCCCGGATCGACGCTGATGGCGTCGCCCGGCGTCATAGTGACCCGGCTCCGGCTCACCGTCACATCGCTGCTCTGCCCGGTCACCCGGACAGCGGGATAGGTGACTCCGCCGGTCACGCTCTTCCAGCCCGAGCTCTGGATCCACGCGTCGTTCACCGTGATCCGGCCGGAATCCGTGACGAGCACGGCCTCATGCCCGCTCTTGGGCGTGAAGTGCTCGAACGTGACGTCATGGACGCCCTTGAAGCTGACGGCATGCAGCAGGTCCTGCTGGATGCCGATCACCACGGCGCCGGGCACGACGGTCTTCTCGTACCCCGGCCCGGTGAAGGTGATCGGCGCCTCGGGTGTACCGGACCGGGTGACTTCCACCGACTCCCGGTAGTTGCCCTTGGCGATCCGCACCGTCTGACCCGGCTCGACGATCTTCGCCGCCGCCGAGATGGTGCAGAACGGTACGGCCTGGCTCCCCGCGTCGGCACTGGCGTCCGAGCAGGTGGCGGAGCCGTTGTCGACGTACAGATTGCCCGCGTCGGCCTGCGCGGCCTGCGCCATGACGCCGAGTGCCGGCAGGCCGGTACCGATGAGCAGGGCCGATACAGCAAGCCCCGTTATGCGTGCTTTGCGCACGGCATTGACCCCCAGAAAAGTCGCGATGGACGCTCCCACGGCGCATGGGCCGCCCCCCGGCGGCTGCGGCATCGTGCAGCTGACAGATCTTCGCAGATCAGGCGCCGCCGGCACAGCCCCGGAACGTCACGCGACCGACCCCGGCCTCCCGTGCGGGGAGCGATGCGGGCGCGCCGCAGAAACCCTCGGCACCGCCCGCGCCCCCGCCGGAGGCGGTCAGTGTGCTTCGAGCGCGTCCGCCAGGGCGTTGAGGAGATCCACCACGCCCTTCGGGCCGTCCACGACGAGGTCGGAGCGGGCCACGAGTTCTGGGGGGACCTCGCCGGAGGCGGTGCCGCTGCAGACGAGGACGCCGGGGAGGCCTTCGCCGCGGAGGCGTTCGACGGCGCCGAAGGCGGCGAGGTCGCCGAGGTCGTCGCCGGCGTAGAGCACCGAGCCGGCGTCGGCCTCGCGGAGGTAGGAGGCGAGGGCGACGCCCTTGTCCATGCCGGGGGGCCGCAGTTCCAGGACGAGGCGGCCGGGCTCGACGATGAGGCCGTGGCGGGCGGCGAGTTCGCCGAGGGGGTCGCGGAGGGCTTCGAACGCGGCTTCCGGGTTCTCGGTGCGGCGGGTGTGGACGGCGACCGCGCGTCCCTTGTCCTCTATCCAGGTGCCGCGCCAGGCGCCGATCCGGTCGAGGAAGCCGGGCAGCTCGGCCCGTACCGCGTCGACGCCGGAGTGGTCGCCCGCGGACTTCACCTCGCCGCTGACCGCGTCCCAGCGCTCCGCGCCGTAGTGCCCGAGGACGACGAGCCGCTCCAGTCCCGGGACGCCGGCGAAGCCGCCGTACCGGACCGCGACGCCCGCCGGGCGGCCGGTGATCACCGCGACCGCCCCGAGGTGGGGGGCGAGCCGGGCGAGTGCGGGCACCGCGCCCGGGTGGGCGCGGGCGCTCTCGGGGTCGGGCACGATCGGCGCCAGGGTGCCGTCGAAATCGAGGGCGACCACGGCACGTTCGGGGTTCGCGAGGAACGCCGCGAGCCCTTCCTTGCCGTCGGACGTGGACGAGGTCAGCAGGTGACTGCTCATGACCCCGACCCTACCGAGGGGAGGAGGGGCAGAGGAGGGGGCGTGCGAAGCACTTCGTTGGAAGGGTGGTGGCGGGCGCCGGGCGGGCACACGGGAGCATGCGCGCGTTCAGCGCGAATCGCGGCGGGTGTCCCGGGCGCGGCGCAGCCGGTTGACGGTCACCGGGTCGTGGGCGAGTGCCCGGGGATCGTCGAGGAGGGCGTTGAGGAGCTGGTAGTAGCGGGTGGCCGACATGCCCAGCTGCTCCCTGATGGCGCGTTCCTTCGCCCCGGGCCCCGCCCAGGTGCGGGCGGCGAGGTCGAGGACGGCCCGGTCCTGGCCGGTCAGGCTCTCGCTCTCGCTCTCCACCCGCGTCTCCTCCACATGACCGGCGGCCACTTGTCCGGCCACAACGTGACCCGTGGCCACCCGACCCGTGACTATTTGACCTTCTCCGCGGCGTCCTGGTTCTCGGCGAACCGCTGCAGGTCGCTCAGAACCGTCTTGGGGTCGGCGTGCACGGCGCTGCCGAGGACCTTCTTCATCTGGTCGCTGACCGGTCCCCACGAGGTCTTGTCGACCGGGTAGAACTGGGCGGACGGCAGCAGGTCGATGAACTCGATGAGGTCCTTGTCCTTCGGGTCCTTGCGCATCGCCTGCATCGCCGAGTTGGTCACCGGCAGCAGCCCGTACTCGTCGAGGAACTTGATCGAGTTCTCGGGGCTGTAGGAGAACTGCAGGAACTTGCCGATCTCGCCGCGGTGGCCGTTCTGCTTGAAGGCCATCATCCAGTCGGCGACGCCGAGGGTCTCCGCCATCTGGCCGCCCTCGCCGGGGATCTGCACGGCCTTTACCTTGATGCCCTTGGCGAGGGCCTGCTTGAGCAGCGTCGGGTGGCCGTTGACCATGCCGGCCTTGCCTGCCAGGAAGGCGTCGAAGACGGTGCGGCGGTTGGTCTTGGCCGGGTCGCTGCTGCCGGTCAGGCCGGGCTGGACGAGCTTCTCCTTGAGCCACTCCATCGCTTCGACGTTCGGCTGCGAGTCGAGGGTGTAGCTGCCGACGGTGTCGGTGTACGAGCCCTGCTTGCCGAGCATCCAGATCAGCGATTCGGCCTGCGCCTCCTCGGGGCCGAGCGGCAGCCCGTACGGCATCTTGACGCCGTGCTCCTTGAGCTTCTTCGCGTCGGCCTCGATGTCGGCCCAGGTCTTGGGGGCGCTCTTGATGCCCGCGTCGTCGAACAGCGTCTGGTTGTAGAAGAACATCCGGGAGCTGGAGACGAAGGGGATGCCGTACTGGGTGCGGTTCTGCTCGCCCGCCGCGGCGAGGGAGGGGATGAAGTCGGCCTGGGTGCTGATCGGGAACAGCTCGTCGGCGCTGTACAGCTGGCTCTTGGACGCGTAGGCGGCGTAGGAGCCGATCTGGGCTATGTCCGGCGCCTTGCCGGCCTTGACCATCTCGGCGACCTTGGTGTCGACGTGGTCCCAGTCGATGACCTGGATGTCCACCTTGATGCCGGGGTTCTTGGCCTCGAAGGCGCGGCCGAGCTCGTCCCAGTACTTCTTGGAGCTGGTGGCCGCGTCGGTGCCGTAGTCGGCCGCGACCATGTGCAGGGTGACATCACCGCCGAGTGCGCTGCTGCCACCGCATCCACTGAGTGTCGTCAGAGCCAGCGCCGCTGCGATACCCGCTGCCGCCGTGCCCAGGAGTCGTCGCCGGTGCACCGTTGTCCTACCGCCTTCATCCGCTTCATGCGCCCGCCCCCGCGCGTTTCCGGGGGCGTCAAGTGCCCGAGTCTGCCCGCGCTGCCCACCCAAGGTCTACACCACGGCTGTCTCGCTTCGGCAACACCCTTGCCCAACAGCGGGGACAGAAGGGATGGAAGCCCGCAGACCAGGCGATTCGCCTGCGCCCGAAGGGTGATCTTCATGGCGTAAGTGGACTAGACCTTTCCCTGAGGAGAGGGGACACTGTCCTGCGTGAGACACGTCATCGCGCTCGATGTGGGCGGTACCGGAATGAAGGCCGCCCTGGTCGGGGAGGACGGCACGCTTCTGCATGAGGCGCGCCGTCCGACCGGACGGGACCGCGGCCCCGAGGCCGTGGTCGCCACCATCCTCGGCTTCGCCGCCGACCTGCGGGACCACGGCATCCGCGAGTACGGCGAACCCGCCGCCGCGGCCGGCGTCGCCGTGCCCGGGATCGTGGACGACACGGCCGGCATCGCCGTCTACGCCGCCAACCTCGGCTGGCGCGACGTACCGCTGCGCGCGCTGGTCTCCGAACGGCTCGGCGGCATCCCCGTCGCCCTCGGGCACGATGTGCGCACCGGCGGTCTCGCCGAGGGCCGCATCGGGGCGGGCAACGGCGCCGACCGGTTCTTCTTCCTCCCGCTGGGCACCGGCATCGCGGGCGCCATCGGCATCGACGGCCGCATCGAGGCGGGCGCGCACGGCTACGCGGGCGAGATCGGTCACATCGTCGTCCGGCCCGGCGGACCCCTGTGCGGCTGCGGGCAGCGCGGCTGCCTGGAGACGCTGGCCTCCGCCTCCGCCGTCTCCCGCGCCTGGGCGGCGGCCAGCGACGACCCGGACGCCGACGCCGCCGACTGCGCCAAGGCGGTCGAATCCGGCGACCCGCGCGCGCTGGCCGTCTGGCGCGAGGCGATCGACGCGCTCGCCGACGGCCTGGTCACCGGCCTCACTCTTCTGGACCCCCGGGTCCTCATCATCGGCGGCGGTCTGGCCGAAGCTGGGGACACACTCTTCGGCCCGCTGCGCGCGGCGGTCGAGGAGCGCATCACGTTCCAGAAGCTCCCGCTCATCGTCCCCGCCGCCCTCGGGGACACCGCCGGATGCCTGGGCGCGGGTCTGCTCGCCTGGGATCTTCTCTCCGTGGAGGTAACCGCCTGATGGCCCCCGTAACGACAACGCAGCGCACGGTACTGACCGGTGCCCGTGTGGTGCTGCCGTCCGGCGTGGTGGAGAACGGCCGGGTGACCGTCGACGGCGGCCGGATCGTGGCCGACGAGTCCGCCGAGGCCGGTACGGTCGACCTCAGCGGCTGCACGGTCGTTCCCGGTTTCGTCGACATCCACAACCACGGCGGCGGCGGGGCGTCCTTCACCTCGGGGACTCCGGAGGAGATCCTCACCGGCGTCCGCACCCACCGCGAGCACGGCACGACCACCGTCGTCGCGTCGACCGTCACCGGCGAGATGGACGTCCTGGCGCAGCGCGCGGCGCTGCTGTCCGAGCTCGTCGAGCAGGGCGATCTGGCCGGCATCCACTTCGAGGGCCCGTTCATCTCGCCGTGCCGCAAGGGCGCGCACATGGAGTCGCTGCTGCGCGACCCCGATCCGGCCGAGGTCCGCAAGCTCATCGACGCCGCCCGCGGCACCGCCAAGATGGTCACCCTCGCCACCGAACTGCCCGGTGGCCTGGACTCGGTGCGGCTGCTCGTCGAGCACGGCGTGATCGCCGCCATCGGCCACACCGACGCGACGTACGAGCAGACGATCGAGGCCATCGAGGCGGGCGCGACCGTCGCCACGCACCTGTTCAACGCCATGCCCACGCTCAACCACCGTGCCCCCGGCCCGATCGCGGCGCTGCTGGAGGACGAGCGGGTCACCGTCGAGCTGATCAACGACGGCACGCATCTGCACCCCGCCGTGCTGGAGCTCGCCTTCGGCAGCGCGGGCGCGGACCGGGTCGCGTTCATCACCGACGCGATGGACGCGGCCGGGTTCGGGGACGGGCACTACGACCTCGGCCCGATGGCCGTCGAGGTCAAGGACGGGGTGGCCCGGCTCGTCGAGAACGGCTCCATCGCCGGCTCGACCCTCACCCTGGACACCGCGTTCAAGCGCGCCGTCACCGTCGACCGGCTGTCGCTGGCCGACACCGTGCGGGCGATCTCGGCCAACCCGGCGCGGCTGTTGGGCCAGTACGACCGGATCGGCTCGCTGGAGGCCGGCAAGGACGCGGACCTGGTGGTGCTCGACGCCTCGTACGACCTGGTCGGCGTGATGCGCAAGGGCGAATGGATCGTGCGGCCCTCCTGAGGCCGCCGGGACCCCTTCGTGACGGCGGTTCGCCACCCCCTGGGCGGGCCGCCGTTCCTTTGCCATCATCGACGCGTGATCATCACCGTCACGCCGAACGCCGCACTGGACATCACGTACCGCGTTCCGCGTCTGCTCCCGCACACCACCCACCGGGTCTCCGAGCCCGTTGAACGGCCCGGCGGCAAGGGTCTCAACGTGGCCCGGGTGCTCGCCGCGCTCGGCCACGAGGCCGTCGTGACGGGCTTCGCGGGCGGGCCGACCGGGGAGGTGCTGCGCGAGCGGCTGGCCGGGCTCGGCACCGTGCGGGACGCGCTCGTGCCGATCAAGGGCACCACCCGCCGCACCATCGGCGTGGTCGACGACGCGACCGGCGACACCACGATGTTCAACGAGGCCGGTCCCACCGTCAGCGCGGCCGAGTGGGCCGCGCTCCTCACCGGCTACCGGGAGCTGCTGGCCGGGGCCTCCGCCGTCGCCCTGTGCGGCAGCCTGCCGCCCGGCCTGCCGGTGGGCTCGTACGCGGAGCTGATCCGCGAGGCCCGCACCGCGGGCGTCCCCGTCCTGCTGGACACCAGCGGCGAGCCGCTGCGCCGCGGCCTCGCCGCGCGCCCGGACCTCATCAAGCCCAACCTCGACGAGCTGACCCGGCTCACCGGCTCCACGGAGCCCGCCCACGCCGCGGAGGAGGCCCGCAGGCGCGGTGCGCGGGCCGTGGCGGCCTCACTGGGCGCCGAGGGCATCCTGGCGGTGACGGAGGACGCCACGTGGCGGGCGGTGCCGCCGGACCGGCTGTCGGGCAACCCGACGGGCGCCGGCGACTCGGCCGTCGCGGGACTGCTCTCCGGCCTCGTCGAGGGACTGGACTGGCCGGGCCGGCTGGCCCGCGCCATCGCCCTGTCCGCCGCGACCGTACTGGCGCCCGCGGCGGGCGAGTTCGACCGGACGGTCTACGAAGAGCTGCTCGGGCGCGTCGAAGTGACGGCCGTTCCGCGCGCTACTTCTTGACCTGGCCTTCCTTCATCCACACCTGGTCGAGGTTGACGCCGCACTTGTTGCCCGGCGCGCAGGTGAGGGCAAGGGTGTTGGAACCCTTCTTCAGATCCACCCACACGTAGGTGGTGGCCCACGCCTTCGTCCAGTCGGCGGTCTTCATGTAGTTGTGCATGTTCACCGGGTTGGTGCGGAGCTTGCCGTTCTCATTGAGCGTGAGACCGGCGTCCTCACCGACGTTGCCGAAGCTGATGAACAGCGTGTACGTACCGTCCTTCGGCACGTCGAAGGTGTACGCGGCACTCGCGCCGACGGCGTTCAGACCGCCCACGGACGTACCGCCCGCGGCCTTGGCGCCCGGCATCGCGTTGGTCCGCGCGGCGCCGCCGGACAGGACCAGCGTGGCGGCGTCCACGACCTTGGACGAGAACTTCTCGGGGGCACTGGCGGACTGGCTCGGCGTGACGGGGGCGCTGGAGGACGGCGGGGTGGACGGCTTGTCCTCCGCGTTGTCCTTCTTGCCGCCGCCCTGCGTCATCGCGAAGCCGATGCCGATGGCGACCGCCACGACCACCGCGATGGCGCCGATGAGCAGCCCCTTGCGGTTCGGTCCCTGCGACCCGCCGCCGCTGCCGCCGCCGTGCGGGGCGTACTGCGTCTGCTGCTGGGTGTACTGGGGCGGCTGTGCCTGCTGGGGCTGCTGCGGCGCGTAGCCCTGGTCGTGGCCCGGCTGCGGCTGGGGCTGCTGCGGCGGGTAGCCGTAACCGCCCTGCTGCGGCGGGCGGCGCTCGCCGACCCGCTGGACCTGGTTGTACGACGTGCGTGGCACGCCCGGCTGTGCCACCGTCGCGCCCTCTGGGGCCGCCCCGGAACTCTCGCCCTCGCCGCCTTCGGAGCGGTAGAGGTACGCGAACGGGTCGTCGTTCTCAGAGGCGCCGTTGTTGCCGGCCGTCATCCGCTGTTCACTCCCTAATGGCACATGCCCATCGCAGCGCGGTGCACCCATGGCTCATGATCGATTAGTCCGCGGCGCGGTCACAAGGCCTGCGCTCTCGCCTCCGCGGCGTCGCGGGCGGACATGTTTGACCCACGGAACCCTACCCGGGTCGGACGACTGCCCGCTCTGGCCTTCGACGCACCACCTGGTACTTCCGGTTCCCCTGTGACGGGACGCACGTCCTACGGTGGTCCCGTGATCGACGAGGACGGCTCCGCATGGCCCGGCTGGCGGAACGCCACAGAACGCGCCCTGTACGGGCCCGGGGGCTTCTTCGTGCGGGAACGGCCCGCCGCGCACTTCCGCACCTCCGTACACGCCTCCCCGCTCTTCGCACGGGCCGTCGCCGCACTGCTGCTGCAGGTGGACGAGGCGCTGGGCCGGCCGGACGGGCTGGCGCTCGTCGACGTCGGCGCCGGGTCCGCCGAGCTGCTGACCGGGGTCCTGGCCGCCCTGCCGGCCGAGGTGGCGGCCCGGGTCGCCCCGTACGCCGTCGAGCGGTCCGCGCCCCCCGCCGGGCTCGACGGCCGCATCGGCTGGACCGCCGCCCCGCCGCGGGGTGTGCGGGGGCTGCTGTTCGCCAACGAATGGCTCGACAACATTCCCGTCGACATCGCCGAGACCGACGAGGCGGGCGAGCCCCGCTACGTCCTGGTCCGCCCCGCCGACGGCAGGGAGCACCCCGGCGGGCCGCTGAGCGCCCAGGACGCGGAGTGGCTGCGCCGCTGGTGGCCGATCGCCGGGACGCCCGGCGCCCGCGCCGAGATCGGGCTGCCCCGCGACGCCGCCTGGGCGGCGGCCGCCGGTTCGCTGGACGCCGGGCTCGCCGTCGCCGTCGACTACGCCCACGAACGGGCCGCGCGGCCCCCGTACGGCACCCTCACCGGCTTCCGCGACGGCCGCGAGGTGCCGCCGGTGCCGGACGGCTCCTGCGACCTCACCTCGCACGTCGCGCTGGACGCCGTCGGCGGCGGGGTGCCCCTCGTCACACAGCGCGCCGCCCTGCGGGCCCTCGGCGTCTCCGGGGCCCGTCCGCCGCTCGCCCTGGCCACCACGGACCCCCGCGGCTATCTGCGCGGCCTCGCCGCCGCGGGCGAGGCCGCCGAACTCATCGACCCCGGCGGCCTCGGCGCCTTCCGCTGGCTCGCCACCCCCGTCGGCGACGCCTGCCACGGCCTGCTGCCGACGGGACCGGAGACCGGGCCGGCGACGGGGCCGGCCGGGGACTGACGCAACCGGCCGCCCGCAAGCGGGGTTGGAGGGCGGGCTGACAGAATGCCGTCCATGACGGAGACCACGATCGGCATCGGCGGCCAGGCCGAGGGCACCGACATGGTGCTGAACATCGGCCCGCAGCACCCCTCCACGCACGGAGTGCTGCGGTTGCGGATCGTGCTGGACGGCGAGCGGATCATCACAGCGGAACCCGTCGTCGGGTACATGCACCGCGGCGCGGAGAAGCTGTTCGAGGCCCGGGACTACCGCCAGATCATCATGCTGGCCAACCGTCACGACTGGCTGTCGGCGTTCTCCAACGAACTGGGCGTCGTCATGGCCGTCGAGCGGATGCTGGGCATGGAGGTCCCGGAGCGCGCGGTGTGGACCCGTACCCTCCTCGCCGAGCTGAACCGGGTGCTCAACCACCTGATGTTCCTCGGCTCGTACCCCCTGGAACTGGGCGGCATCACCGCGGTGTTCTACGCGTTCCGGGAACGCGAGGAACTGCAGAACGTCATGGAGGAGATCTCCGGCGGCCGCATGCACTACATGTTCAACCGGGTCGGCGGCCTCAAGGAGGACCTGCCGAACGGCTGGCTCGGCCGCGCCCGGCACGCCGTCGCGCAGGTCAGGTCCCGGATGGGCCGCTTCGACGACCTGGTGCTCGGCAACGAGATCTTCCGCGGCCGTACCCGCGGTGTGGGCACGCTGTCCGCCGAGGCGGTGCACGGCTTCGGCGTCAGCGGGCCGATCGCCCGGGCGTCGGGCGTGGACTTCGACCTGCGCCGCGACGAGCCGTACCTGGCGTACGCGGAGCTGCAGGACACCCTGAAGGTCGTCACCCGCACCGAGGGCGACTGCCTGGCCCGCTTCGAGGTGCTGCTCGCGCAGACCCACAACGCGCTGGACCTGGCGGACGCCTGCCTGGACCGGCTCGGCGAACTGCCGCAGGGCCCCATCAACCAGCGGCTGCCGAAGGTGCTGAAGGCGCCGGAGGGCCACACATACGCGTGGACCGAGAACCCGCTGGGGCTGAACGGCTACTACCTGGTCTCCAAGGGCGAGAAGACCCCGTACCGGCTCAAGCTGCGCTCGGCGTCGTACAACAACATCCAGGCGCTGACGGTGCTGCTGCCCGGCACCCTGATCGCGGACATGGTGGCGATCCTGGGCTCGATGTTCTTCGTCGTCGGGGACGTCGACAAGTAGGTCGGCACGTGGCCGGCGCGGGGCCGGCGACAGGACCGGCCGTCAGGACGAGTGCGCGCGCAGGCCGCTGACGTCGATCTGCTCGGTCTCGTCGTGCTCGGTGAGATCGATGACCTCGGCCGCGAGCTGCGCCTCGTGCTCCGCGTACGCCTCCTCGCCGACGACGTCCGCGAGGTCCTCCTGCGCGGCGCCGGGCTTCGGCGTGCCGAAGAAGTCGAAGCCGCCGAGCGCCCGGCTGGCGGACCCGCCGGCGCGGTGCGGCTGCGCGTAGGGCAGTACGGCGGCGGCCACGGCCGGTACGAGGCGGTGCTCGCGGATCGGCAGGCTGGCCGCGGTCCTGGGGCCCTTGGACTCCGGGCGGGTGTGCGTCGCGGCCGGCTCGGCGGCCTCGGCCGCCGCGTGCCGTCCCTGGGGTTCGTCGTCACCGTTGCCGGCGCTTTCGGCGGCCGCGGCGTCACGGCGCCTGGCCTCCTCCACGGTGCGCAGCGCCTGCTGGCGGGCGGCGTTGCGGCCGAGGTTGAGGAGTGCCTCGTCCGCCTTCTTGAACGCGGCCGGGCCGACGGGCGAGGAGGCGATGGCCAGCGGCGCCTTGGCGGCTTCCAGCGCGAGCTGGCGGCGGCCTTCGAGGGCGCGGGCCCGCTCGCTCTCGGCGGTGGCGTAGCGGCGGAGCAGATCGGCGTGTTCGGTGCGCAGCCGGCCCAGCTCGGCGCGCTTGGCGCTGAGCTTGGTGTCGAGGCGCACGCGCAGCTCGCGGGACTCGTCGAGGTCCGTTTCGAGCTCGGCTATCCGCTCGTCGGCGTGCCATTCGTCACGGGCGCGGGCGGTGGTGAGGTCGGCGACCCGGCGGCCGGCGGCCCGGTCCCACGTGCGTGCCATGACCGCACCGCCGCAGGCGGCAGCCGCGGCTGCCGCGACGACCGCGCGCAGCACCATCGGATCGGAACTGATCCAGGCGGCGGCGACGCAGGCCACCGCGGACCCGGCCAGCGTCAGCGGGGGCAGCAGCCGGTGCAGCGGGGGTGAATGGCGGTGGCGTCCTCGTGGCATGGCTCGAAACTAGCGTGCGACGGGGACGCGTGGGGCCTGGGGTCCGATTTATCGCCGTCTCCCCGGCAATGGATGGCGCGATGAATACGGAGGGCATCCGGATAGACACCATGTGTTTCCGCAATGCCCTCCGTACCCCGCCAGAACCCGGTTATGGATCTTGGCGCCGCGGGCCGGCCGACACCGGGCCGGCCGGCGGCGCCGGGCCTTCGGCAGGAGCCGTCAGCCCTTTGGCCGGAGGCGTCAGCCGGTGACCAGACCCTTCGACTTCAGATACGCGGCCGCGACATCAGCCGGCTTCTGGCGCTCCGCGTCGACCTTCTGGTTGAGGTCGGTGAGATCGGCGGTGGTGAGTGCCTTGGTGAGCTTTCCGAGGACGGTAGCGATATCGGCGGAGCCGGCGTCCTTGGCATTCACCACGGGAAGCAGGTTGTCCGCGTTCTGCAGCTTCTTGTCGTCCTCCAGGAGCACCAGGTTGAACTGGTCGAGCGTGGCGTCCGTGGTCGTGGTCAGCACCAGCTGGTCGGTGCCGTCCTTGACGGCCTGCTTGGACTGCACGGTGCCGACGCCCTTGGGGTCGATACCGGTGATGTTGATGCCGTACTTGCTCTTCAGGCCCGGCGAGCAGAAGGGCCGGTCCGGGCATTCGTCGCCGGCGGCCAGCTTGACCGGGACCTTGGCGGCACCGAGGTCGCTGAGGGTCTTCAGCTTGTGCTCGGCGGCGAAGTCCTTGTTGACGGCGAAGGCGTTCTGGTCGATGGCGGGACCGGCGTCGAGGACCTTCAGGCCCTTGGGCTCGGCGAAGGTGGTGAGCGCCTTCACCGTGGCCACCACATCGGCGGAGGCCACCGGGGCGGCCTTGGGGCCGTTCGCCTTGGTGTTGAAGTATTCGGCGAGTGTCGCCGCGTACTCGGGAACGATGTCGATCTGCCCCTTTTCCAGGGCCGGTTCATAAAGCTCGCGGTTCTTCAGCGTCTGTACCGAGGTCGGGTAACCGGCGTTCTTGAGGACCTGCGCGTAGAGCTCGGCGAGCACCGTGCTCTCGGTGAATCCGGCGGAGCCGATCACCAGCGCGCCCTTCTTCTCCCCGGACGACGGGGAGGCGGCGTCGGAGCCGGACTTCTCCAGGCTGTCGCCGCCGCAGCCGGTGACGCCGGTGAGGAGCAGTGCGGCGGCAGCGGCCACCATCGTGACGCGCAGCGTCGGGTTCATCGGTTCTCCATCCACAGTGCAAGGAAAGGCATGACGGTCAGGGTGTCGCGGGGGTCGCGGGGCTCGAGGCGGGGACGGCGCTGCCGGACCGGGGGCGGCGACGGCGCCGCATCGGGTCGAGCAACCACTGCAGCGCCATGAAGATTCCCTCGATCAGCAGGGCCAGTCCTGCCACCAGGACCGCTCCCGCCACCACCTGCGCGGTGATCTGCCGGTTGAAGCCGGCCGTGATGATCCGGCCGAGGCCGCCGCCGCCCGCCATGGCGGCGATGGTCGCGGTGGCCACCACCTGGACGGCGGCGGACCGCACACCCGTCCAGATCAGCGGAAAGGCCAGCGGCAGCTCGATGCGGAACATCAGCTGACTGCCCGTCATCCCCATGCCGCGGGCGGCCTCGACGACATCGCGGTCAGCCTCGCGCATACCGACGTAGGCGTTGGTCATCAGCGGCGGCACGGCGAACAGCACCAGCGCGATGATGGTCGGCCAGTCGGTGCCCGAGCCCATCGCGAACATCAGCAGGACGAGGATCGCGAACGTGGGCACCGCGCGGCCCACGTTGGAGATGTTCACCGCGAGCGCCCCGCCCTTGCCGAGGTGGCCGAGGACGATGGCGATCGGCAGGGCGATCAGACAGGCCAGCGCCAGGCAGACGACGGTGAAGTAGACATGCTCGCCCAGCCGGTGCCACACACCGTCCGTACCGTTCCAGTTGGCGCTGTCGTTCAGCCAGTCCCACGCGCCGGATACCGCGTTCATCAGGCCGCCTTCCTGCTCCGCGCCCACGGGGTGAGCAGCCACTGCACACCCAGCAGCAGGACGTCGGCCGCGATGGCGATGGCCACGCAGATCACCGAGGCGGTGAGCACCTGCGCCTTGAAGATGGTGTCGATCCCGGTGTAGATGAGGTTGCCGAGGCCGCCGTAGTTGATGATCGCGCCGACCGTGGTCAGCGCCACCGTCGAGACCGTGGCGATCCGCAGGCCGGCCATCAGCGCGGGCAGCGACAGCGGCAGTTCCACGGCGAACAGCAGCCGCAGCGGCCCGTACCCCATCCCGCGGGCGGCCTCTCTGACGTCCTCCGGAACGGATTCCAGGCCGGCCATGATGTTGCGCACCAGAATCGTCAGGGAGTAGAGCACCAGGCCGGTGATGACGACCGCCGGGGAGATCCCGAAGACCGGCAGCAGCAGCGAGAACATGGCCAGCGAGGGCACGGTGTACAGAACGGTGGCCAGCCCGAGCACGGGGCCCGCGAGGGGCCGCCAGCGCCGCGCGACCAAGGCCACCGGGAACGCGATGAGCAGCCCGATGGCCACCGACACCGCGGTGATCCACAGGTGCTGGACGGTGGCATCGGTCAGCTCATGACTGCGCGTACGCAGGTATTCACCGCAGATCCAGTCGTTGGATACCAGACAGTTCCGCTTCGCCATGCCCCTCACCTCCCCCGCTCCGGGCCGTACATTCGTCCGACATCAGCACTGCGGTCGTCACGTGGCCCGACCCTATCCGGCAGGTACGACAATCAGGCCGGCCCGCCATGCAGCTGCAATACTCCCGCCACAATTCCGGGCCGGAACTCGGGAAGAGTACGGTCGTGAGAACCCGGCAGTGAGGATTCCAGGCACCGATGATCCGATTCGAGAACGTCACCAAGCGGTACCCGGACGGCACGACCGCCGTCGACGACCTGTCGTTCGAGGTCGCGGAAGGGGAACTGGTCACGCTGGTGGGGCCGTCCGGCTGCGGCAAGACGACGACCATGAAGATGGTCAACCGGCTCATCGAACCGACCTCGGGCCGGATCCTGGTGGACGGCGAGGACATAGCCTCCATCGACCCCGTGAAGCTGCGCCGCCGGATCGGCTACGTCATCCAGCAGGTCGGCCTGTTCCCGCACAAGAGCGTGCTGGAGAACACCGCGACCGTGCCCGCGCTGCTCGGCTGGAAGCGCGGCCGGGCCAGGGACCGCGCCGCCGAACTCCTCGACCTCGTCGGTCTGGACCCGTCCGTCTACGGCGACCGCTACCCCGACCAGCTCTCCGGCGGTCAGCGGCAGCGCGTCGGGGTGGCGCGCGCACTGGCCGCCGACCCGCCGGTGCTGCTGATGGACGAGCCGTTCGGCGCCGTCGACCCCGTGGTGCGCGAGCGGCTCCAGTCGGAGTTCCTGAAACTGCAGGCCACCGTCCGCAAGACCGTGCTCTTCGTGACGCACGACATCGAGGAGGCGGTCCGGCTCGGCGACCGCATCGCGGTCTACGGCGAGGGCCGTATCGAGCAGTACGACACGCCCGCCACCGTGCTGGGCGCGCCCGCCACCCCGTACGTCGCCGACATCGTCGGCGCCGACCGGGGGCTCAAGCGGCTGTCGGTGACGGAGATCCAGCCCGCCGACCTGGAGCAGCCGCCGACCGTACGGCTCGACGACCCGGTGGAGACGGCCGCCGCGCGGATGCGCAAGGAGGGCTCCCGCTGGGCGGTCGTCCTGGGCGAGGGCGGCGCGCTGCACGGCTGGATCACCGTCGAGTCGCTGCTCGGCAAGGGCTCCACGGTCCGTGACCACGCCCGCCGCATGGAGGCGTGGGTGCCGATCGGCGCGACGCTCAAGCAGGCGTTCAGCGCCATGCTGCAGTACGACGCCGGGTGGATCGCCGTCGTCGACGGCGATCACTTCCTCGGCGTACTGACCCCGGCACGGCTGCACGAGGCGCTGCGCCGCTCGATCGACGCGGACGCGAACGGCGCGGACCGCGCCGACGTCACGATCGAGTCGATCGAGCGGGCCGGCTAGAAGCGTTCATGGTCCCGCCGGACGGGCTCCAGGACCCTTCCGGCGGGATCACCGGCAGTCCGGCCGCGCGCCATGCCTGGAATCCGCCGTCCAGGTCGGTGGCCCGGTGCAGACCGAGGTCCTGCAGCGAGGCCGCGGCGAGGCTGGAGGCGTAGCCCTCGTTGCAGATCACCACGACCGTCAGATCGTGCCCGGTCGCTTCCGGCAGCTTGTGGTCACCGAGCGGGTCGAGCCGCCATTCCAGTTCGTTGCGCTCCACGACGAGCGCGCCGGGGATGAGCCCGTCCCGGTCGCGCAGCGCCGCGTAGCGGATGTCGACGAGGACCGCGCCGTTCGCGGCGGCCTCGGCGGCGGCCGGTGCGTCGAGGCGCTCCAGCCGGGTCCTGACGCGCTCCAGATGGTCGTCGATGCTGCGGGCGGTACGGGCAGCGGGCTCGGTCACCAGGTCTCCGGGTGTTCCACGACGTCGAGCCGCAGGGTGCGGTCGTCGCGGAGGTAGCGGCGGATCAGCGGCAGGGGCGGGTAGTAGGCGTGCACCGAGATGGCGTGCCGCTCGGCGGAGCGGTTGACGACCTGGTGCACATGGTTGCGGCCGAAGGCGCGGCCCGTGCCGGCCGGCAGGGCGCGGGTCCGGTCCAGGCCCTCCGCCAGTTCGAGCGAGCGCCAGCCCTCGGACGGCAGCGGCACCGCCAGCGACTCCTCGGTCAGCTCGCCGCCCGCGGTCACGAAGGCGCCGTACGAGCCACCGTGGTCGTGCCAGCCGGTCTCGGTGCCGGGCGGCCAGCCCAGCAGCCACGCTTCGGCGCCGCCGGGCCCCTCCAGCCGGATCCAGGTGCGGTCCAGCGGGTCCAGCGCGAGCTGGGCGACCTTCTCCGGGTCGGAGGCGATGGAGCGGACGAAGTCGAGCAGCTCGGCCGCGGTCGGCGCGGCGGCGGGCCGCGCGGCAGCGGGAGCGGAGGCCGGTTCGGTCAGCACGGCCGTGACGGGAGACGCGACGACGGCCGCGGAAGGGGATGCGGAAACAAACGCTGGTGCGGACAACGGGACCACCCTGGAGGGAGGCGCCGGCACGGCGCCGCACCGACCGGGGAACGGACGGCGGCGGCAGGCTACGACGCGGAGGTGAGCGGGGAGGCGGGGTTCAGCGTGAACCCGGACACACGCAGCCCGCGTACCGGACGAGGTCCAGGTGCACTCGCCGGTGAAGTCGCCGTCCGATACCACTCACATCGAAGACTGAATCACGCCATCCTCAAGACGGTCAACATTTGAGCTCGCGTCTCAGATGCCGGGCACGGTGTCCTCGGGGTCCTCGGGGAGCTTGCAGACCCGCTCCAGGAAGATCGCGGCGGCGACCACCGCGAGGCCCGCCAGCACCGCGAAGCCCGCGTAGACCGCCTGGTCCCGGCGCGGCGGGACGTCGAACTGGTACATCAGCAGGAAGGCGCCGGCGCCGCCGTACATCCCGGCGACCAGCGAGGCGACCAGCGCACTCGCCTGGCCGAAGACCACCGCGCGCGCCGCCAGCAGCGGGTCGACGCCCTTGGCGCCGGGGACGCGGTCGCGCTGGGCGCGCAGCCGGGTCCGCAGCGACAGGGCGGTCGCGGTGAGCACCACCGCGATCAGCGCGAGCACGATGGGCGCGGCCAGCGGGACGCTCGGCAGGGTGCCGAGCGAGTCCCACAGCTTGGCGCCGGCCCAGGACAGCACCCCCGCCACCGCGAACAGCCCCAGCAGCGTTCTGATGCGCAGCGCCTTCACCGAGTGTTCGCCCCTCACATGGTTCATCTGCTGGTTGTGGTCCTGCTGGTCCTGCTGGTCCTGCTGGTGGTGCGGTCGGTGCCGGTGGCACCCGCCGTGCCCGACCGCTTAACGCTTATTCGGGCAGCCTGAGTTCCACGTCACCGCGGGCCTCCACGCCTGCGTTGCCGACCGCTGCGAGCAACTCTGCCACCTCGCCGTGGCCGGGGAGCTCCGCCGACGGGTCCACATCGTGCCAGGGCGCGAGAACGAAGGCCCGCTGGTGCGCTCGCGGGTGCGGCAGCGTCAGGTCGGGATCCTCCGAGACGATGCCCTGATAGGCAACGATGTCGACGTCGATGGTGCGCGGGCCCCAGCGCTCGCTGCGCACCCGCAGGAACGCCTCCTCGATCGCCTGGCCGCGTTCCAGCAGGGAGGACGGCGGCAGGGTGGTCTTCACCAGCACCACCGCGTTGAAGTAGTTGGCCTGGCTGCCGGGCTCGACGCCCCACGGCTCGGTCTCGTAGACCGGCGAGATCGCCTTGACGCGCACACCCGGGGTGTCCTCCAGGGCGTCGATGGCGCCCTGCAGGGTCTCCAGCCGGTTGCCCAGGTTGCTGCCCAGCGCGATCACGGCCCGCTGGGGGTTGTGCAGCGTCGTGTCGGCGGCGTCGACCTGCGCCACCACGGACGGGTGGACAGGCTGCACGGTGGGGTCGGAACTCACGGGCGCCTCCGGGTGATGGTGATGGTCACGTCGTCGAACGGAACGGTGATCGGGGCGTCCGGCTTGTGCACGGTGACCTCGACCTCCTGGACCGCCTCGTGCTTGAGGCACTGGTCGGCGATGCGCTGGGCGAGGGTCTCGATCAGGTCGACCGGCTCGCCCTTGACGACATCCACGACCTCTTCGGCCACCACGCCGTAGTGGACGGTCTTGGTCAGGTCGTCCCCGGCCGCGGCAGGAGCCGTGTCCAGGCCGAGCACCAGGTCCACGACGAAGGTCTGGCCCTCCTCGCGCTCCCTGGGAAACACGCCGTGGTTACCGCGGGCCTTGAGGCCGCGCAGCGTGACACGATCCACGAGATCACTCCTGCTGATGGTTCGGACGGACGGACAGGGTCCCGCCATGTGTACGGGCCCGCCCGGAATCGAATCTACCCGCGACTACCGACAGCACGTGCCGACGGGTTGTCCGGGGCCGGTCCGGCGCAGGTCAGAGCGGGCGGACTCCAGCCCTTTACCCACCAGCCGGTCGGCTACCCGTCCGCCGGCGGATTCTTGGCGCGAACGGGTGACAAGGTCGCCAACACGGCCGGATCCCGGGCCGGGTGGGTGAACGCGGGGTGGTCGGACGGTGAGGTTCAGGCGCCGGGGCCGGCGGTGTCCTCATCGTCGTCGTCACCGTCGGCGAGCACCGGGGACCCGTGGTGCACCCACAGCCGCCAGCCCTCCGGTGTGCGCCGGAACACATTGGTGGCGACCACGAGGGCGCCGACCAGAGTGCCCGCCGAGCCGTCCTCCTCGGCCGGTCCCCCGGTCAGGATGTTCTCGGTACAGGTGACCAGGGCCGTGTCGCCGTCGACCGCGACCTCGACATCGGTCAGGAAGAACTGGATGTACTCGGTGCTCGCCATGATCAGCGCGTAGGAGCGCATCACCTCGCCGCGCCCGCGCAGCACCGGCCATCCCGGGTGCACCACGGAGACCGTCTCGGCCAGCGGCCCGGTCAGCACGATCTCCTCCAGCGCGTCCAGGTCCGAGGTCTCGACCGCGTCGTAGAACGCCTGGTTCGCCTCCTCGACCTTCGCGGCCTCCGCCGTACGAGGCGTCACGCGGCACCCGCCGTGCCGGCCGCGCCTTCGATGGCCCGCGACACCCGGACCGCGTCCGCGCTCGCGTGCACCTCGTGCACCCGCACCGCCCAGGCGCCCTCGCGGGCGGCGATCGCCGAGACCGCGGCGGTCGCCGCGTCGCGTTCCCTGGCCGGCGGCGGATCCCCGGCCGATCCGGCCAGCACCCGCCCCAGGAACCGCTTACGGGACGCGGCCACCAGCAGCGGGCGGCCCAGTTCACGCAGCTTGCCGAGGTGCGCCATCAGCGCCAGGTCGTGCTCGGCGTTCTTCGCGAAGCCCAGGCCCGGGTCGAGGATGATCCGGCCCGGGTCGATACCGCCGGCGACCGCCCGCTCGCAGCCCTCGCGCAGCTCGGCGACGACCTCGTCGACCACGTCGCCGTAGACCGCCCGGTTGTTCATGTCGATGCTCTGCCCGCGCCAGTGCATGACGACGAACGGCACCCCCGCGTCGGCGACCACCGGGATCATCGCGGGGTCGGCGCCGCCGCCGCTCACGTCGTTGACCAGCCGCGCACCGGCCGCGACCGCCTGCCCGGCGACGGCCGCCCGCATCGTGTCCACGCTGACCAGCACTCCGGCGGCGGCCAGCTCCCGCACCACCGGGATCACCCGGCGCAGCTCCTCGGCCTCCGAGACCCGCGCCGCTCCGGGCCGGGTGGACTCCCCGCCGACGTCCACGATGTCCGCGCCGGACGCCACGAGGTCCATGCCGTGCTTGACGGCCAGCTCCGGGTCGAACCACTGGCCGCCGTCGGAGAAGGAGTCCGGCGTGACGTTCACCACGCCCATGACCGCGCAGCGGTCCCACTCAGGAAGGCCGTCCACGAAGCCCCGCAGCGTATTCATACGCCAAGCGTAGGCGCTGGCCGGTCGACTACTGGTCGCTGAGCCGGCCGCTCAACCACTCCAGGGCGGGCGGGATCTCCCGGCCCCAGGTGTTGAAGTTGTGGCCGCCGCTCTCCAGGATGATCGACGACATGTGCGTCGGCGCCTTCGCGGCGCCGATCAGCTTCAGCGTCTCCTTGTAGTTCGGCTCGCCCTTCTTGCTGCTGGTCACCAGGAGGTTCACCGGCGGGTGCGGCAGGTTCTTCAGCCGCCACGCCAGGTTGTTCTGGAGTTCGAGCTTCCTGTCGCCGCCGAACAGGTCGCCGGTCGTGCGGTCGCGCGGCGCCTTGTAGTCGGCGGACAGGCCGACCGCGGTCGAGTACGCCTCGGGGTGCCGCATCGTGAGCTTCAGGGCGCAGTAGCCGCCGGTGGAGTCGCCCATGATTCCCCAGTTCCGGGCGTTGGTGCCGACCCGGAAGTGACCGGACACGGCGGCGCGCAGGTCCTTGGTGAAGAAGGTCTCCGTCTGGGGGCCGCCGGGGATGTCCATGCACTCGGTGTCCCGCGGCGGGGCCACCGTCGGCCGCATCATGATCAGTATGGTCGGCTTGGCCTTGCCGTCCAGCACCTGCTGGTGGGCGATCGACGGGTACTTCATCTTCTTGAAGAGCGCCTCGGCGGTGCCCGGGTAGCCGGTGAGGATCACGGACGCCGGGAACCTGCGCTTGGCGTCCTGGAAGTACTCGGGGGGCAGATAGACATACGCCGGGGTGGTGATGTCGGACGCCCCGCCCTGGAACACCACCTTCTGGATCTGGCCGCCGACCTTCGGCACCGAACCCCCGGGCACGTTGACGTACTTGTGGCCGACCACCTGCAGTTGGTTCGCGGCTCCCGAGTGGTTGACGACGACGCCCGGCTCGGACTCCTGTCCGAACAGGTCGGCCCAGGAGGCGTAGAAGCCGAACGAGTAGTTGGCGGCCAGCCCGAGCGCCGCGATCATCGACAACTGGGTGAAGAGCATCATCCCGACCCGCCCCAGCACCACCGGGAGACTCCGCTTGGACAGCCGCGGCCAGAGCCATACGGTGGCCACGAACAGCACTACCGCGGCTATGACCGCCAGCAGTAGAACCTTCTTACTGGTGAGACCCATGTCGAGTGACGTACTTTCCTGTCTGCGGCCCGGTTCCGGCTCCTTCTGACGGAACCTAAGGGCCTTCCTTCGCGTCCTAGAGGGCGCAAATTGTTCATTACGAGAGCTGTTTGCGGAACATATCCCGCAATGTTGGGGCTTGGTGACCCATGTCTGTACAGGTAGATGGAGAACTCGGCTTCCGGGTTCCCTGGGCAGGTGCCCGTGTCTACTGATCGCGCAAACGCCGGCACGCGGCGTCCGCGGTTCCTCCGCTCCTCCTCCGTCCCCTCGGTCGTCGGTACCGCCGGGGCCGTAGTGGGGCTGCTCGACGTCGTCTCCGGCGTGTTCCCCGGTTTCCGCAACGGCCGGATGCACCACATGGCGATGGTCTTCCCCGGCACCATGAGTTCGCTCGCGGCGGCCGGGTCGGTCGTCACCGGCATCCTGCTGCTGATGCTGGCTCATGGCCTCAAACGCGGGAAGGTGCGCGCCTGGTGGGCAGCGGTGCTGCTGCTGCCGACCGGTGCCGCGACCCAGTTGGTGTACCGGCACTCGGGCGTCGGCGCGATCGTCTCGCTGGGACTGCTCGCGCTCCTGATCGTCCACCGGGCGCAGTTCAACGCGCTGTCGGACCCGCGCACCCGCTGGCGGGCCGCGGCCAACTTCGTGCTGCTCAGCGTCGTCGCGCTCGCGCTGGGGCTGCTGATCGTCAGCGCCCACCCCCGCGTCGAGATGGGCGATCCCAGCCTGATCGAGCGACTGCAGCACGTGCTGTACGGGCTTTTCGGTTTCGAGGGCCCGGTGAGCTATACGAGTGACCGGGCCTCGGACGTCGTGGCCTACTCGCTCGGCGGGCTCGGCTTCCTGATCGCCGGCACCACCGCGTATCTGATCCTGCGTCCGGCACGGCCGGTCGCCGAGCTCAGCGGTGCCGACGAGGACCAGCTGCGCGAGCTGCTGGCCAAGCACGGCGCCCGCGACTCCCTCGGCCACTTCGCACTGCGCCGCGACAAGAGCGTGGTGTTCTCACCGAGCGGCAAGGCCGCCGTCTGCTACCGGGTGGTGTCCGGGGTGATGCTCGCCAGCGGCGACCCCATCGGGGACGTCGAGGCCTGGCCGGGCGCCATCGAGCGCTTCATGGAACTGGCCCGGGCGCACGCCTGGATCCCGGCGGTCATGGGCTGCAGCGAGACCGGCGGCGAGGTCTGGACCCGCGAGACGGGCCTGGACGCGCTGGAGCTGGGCGACGAGGCGATCGTGCGCACCAGCGCCTTCACCATGCAGGGCCGCGCGATGCGCAACGTCCGGCAGATGGTGAAGCGCATCGAACGATCCGGCTACGTCTGCAAGGTGCGCCGGGTCCGCGAGCTGTCGGACGCCGAGCGCGAGCAGGTCCGGCTGGCCGCCGACGCCTGGCGCGGCACGGACACCGAGCGCGGCTTCTCCATGGCGCTCGGCCGGTTCGGCGATGTCGAGGACGGCGACTGCGTGGTCGTCACCGCCCACAAGGAGCGGGAGGACGGCGTGGAGTCGCCGCTGGGCGACCTGCGGGCCGTGCTGCACTTCGTCCCCTGGGGCAAGGACGGCATGTCGCTGGAGCTCATGCGGCGCGACCGCAGCGCCGACCCGGGGCTCAACGAGCTGCTGATCGTCGAGGCGCTGCAGCACGCACCGGAGCTGGGCGTCGAGAACGTCTCGCTCAACTTCGCGATGTTCCGCTCGGCGCTCGCCCGCGGTGAGCGGATCGGGGCGGGTCCGGTGCTGCGCGGCTGGCGGGGACTGCTGGTCTTCCTGTCACGCTGGTTCCAGATCGAGTCGCTGTACAAGTTCAACGCGAAGTTCCAGCCGGAGTGGGTGCCGCGGTTCCTGGTGTTCCGCAACTCCCGGGACCTCCCCCGGATCGGCTTCGCCGCCATGCAGGCGGAGGGCTTCGTCACTCTGTCGCTGCCGCTGCCGGACGCGCTCCAGCGGTTCCTGCCGGGTCGGGCCAAGCGGGCCGCGCACAGCGCGCCCGGCTATGCCAACAGCTCGGAGCCGGAGCGGGTGGTCAAGATCGTCGCCTGATCGCTCCGTGACCACTGGTCACCACGGAAACCGGCCGGCCCCCTGTCATCAGGGGGCCGGCCGGTTTCGTCGTGCCCAGCGCGGCAGCCGGTCTCAGCGGCCGATGATCAGGCTCATCGCCTCGGAGCGGGTCGCCGAGTCCCGCAGCTGGCCGCGCACCGCCGAGGTGATGGTCTTCGCACCCTGCTTGCGCACCCCGCGCATCGTCATGCACATGTGCTCGCACTCGATGACGACGATCACGCCGCGCGGCTCCAGGATGCGCATCAGCGAGTCGGCGATCTGGGTGGTGAGCCGCTCCTGGACCTGCGGGCGGCGGGCGAACACATCGACCAGCCGGGCGAGCTTCGACAGCCCGGTGATCTTCCCGCTGGCGGCCGGGATGTAGCCGACGTGCGCGACCCCGACGAACGGCACCAGGTGGTGCTCGCAGCTGGACATCACCTCGATGTCCTTCACCAGCACCATCTCGTCGTGCCCGAGGTCGAACGTCGTGGTCAGGACGTCCTCCGGCTCCTGCCAGAGGCCGGCGAATATCTCCTTGTAGGCGCGGGCCACCCGGCTCGGTGTCTCCCGCAGGCCCTCCCGGTCCGGGTCCTCGCCGACCGCGATGAGGAGCTCGCGCACAGCGGCCTCGGCGCGCTTCTCGTCGAACTCACCGATGGCCCCCTCGCCATCCAGCGTCACCGGGTCGGTCATCTGTGCCTCGTTCCTCGTGCGGACCTGCAGAACCTGATGTGCGGGCAAAAGCGGAAGGCCGCGCCCCCAAGGCTAAAACCTTGGGGACGCGGCCTGCATTCCGGGATCACCTTCGCCGGCCGGCTGACGCCGACCGGTTTCCGGTGGTCAGCTGTCGGTACCGCTGCCCGAGTCCTCGGGAAGCTCCACCGTCTCGGTGGCCTTCTCGATGGCCGGGGTGGCGGTGCTGCTGCCGTTGGCGGACTGGCTGCCGTTGGTGAGCGCCAGCTCCTTCGGCGAGAGCACCGGCGGGCGGGTCGACGGCGTACGCCGCGAGGACCCGGTCCACGCCGGACGCGGCGGGCGCCTGACGATGGCCTTGAAGATCTCGGCGATCTCCTCCTTGTTCAGCGTCTCCCTCTCCAGGAGCGCCAGAACGAGGTTGTCGAGAACGTCGCGGTTCTCGACCAGGATCTCCCACGCCTCGTTGTGCGCGGTCTCGATGAGCTTCTTGACCTCTTCGTCGACCAGCCCGGCGACCTCTTCCGAGTAGTCGCGCTGGTGACCCATGTCACGGCCCAGGAACGGCTCCGCGTTGTCCGAGCCGAACTTGATCGCGCCGAGCCGCTCGGTCATCCCGTACTGGGTGACCATCGCGCGCGCCGTCGCGGTCGCCTTCTCGATGTCGTTCGAGGCGCCGGTGGTCGGGTCGTGGAAGACCAGTTCCTCCGCCGCCCGGCCGCCCATCATGTAGGCGAGCTGGTCGAGCATCTCGTTGCGCGTCGTCGAGTACTTGTCCTCGTCCGGCAGGACCATCGTGTAACCGAGGGCCCGGCCGCGGGAGAGGATCGTGATCTTGTGCACCGGGTCGCTGTTCGGAGAAGCCGCCGCGACCAGGGCGTGTCCGCCCTCGTGGTACGCGGTGATCTTCTTCTCCTTCTCGGACATGATCCGGGTCCGCTTCTGCGGTCCGGCCACGACCCGGTCGATCGCCTCGTCGAGGGTCTCGTTGTCGAGCAGCTTGCGATCCCCGCGGGCCGTCAGGAGCGCGGCCTCGTTGAGCACGTTCGCCAGGTCCGCGCCGGTGAAACCGGGGGTGCGGCGAGCGACGGCCCGGAGGTCGACGTTCGGAGCGACCGGCTTGCCCTTGGCGTGGACGTTGAGGATCTCCAGCCGGCCCATGAGGTCGGGGCGGTCCACGGCGATCTGCCGGTCGAAGCGGCCCGGGCGCAGCAGCGCCGGGTCCAGGATGTCCGGCCGGTTCGTGGCGGCGATCAGGATGACGCCGCCCTTCACGTCGAAGCCGTCCATCTCGACGAGCAGCTGGTTGAGCGTCTGCTCGCGCTCGTCGTGACCGCCGCCCATACCGGCACCGCGGTGCCGGCCGACGGCGTCGATCTCGTCGACGAAGACGATCGCCGGAGCGTTCGCCTTGGCCTGCTCGAACAGGTCACGGACACGCGAGGCGCCGACACCCACGAACATCTCGACGAAGTCGGAGCCCGAGATCGAGTAGAACGGCACGCCCGCCTCACCCGCGACAGCACGGGCCAGCAGGGTCTTACCGGTACCGGGCGGCCCGTAGAGCAGCACGCCCTTGGGGATCTTGGCGCCGACGGCCTGGAACTTCGCCGGCTCCTGCAGGAACTCCTTGATCTCGTGGAGTTCCTCGACCGCCTCGTCCGCCCCGGCCACATCCGCGAACGTGGTCTTGGGGGTGTCCTTGGTGATCAGCTTGGCCTTGGACTTCCCGAACTGCATGACGCGGGATCCGCCGCCCTGCATCTGGTTCATCAGGAAGAGGAAGACCACCACGATCAGCACGAACGGCAGCAGTGACAGCAGAATGCTGACGAACGCGTTCTGCTTGGACGGCGAGACGGTGTAACCGTCGGGCAGCGTGCCGCCCGCGTCCGCCGTGCCGTCGACCTTCTTCTGGAGATCAGCCGCGATGGCGGTGCTCTGGTCGGCGCTGACGTAGCTCGCCTTGAGCTTGGTGCCCAGGTCCTTACCGCCGACCTTGGCACCGTCGACGAGCTCGACCTTGATCATCTGCTCGTCGCCGGTGGTGATCTCCGCCGACTTGAGAATGTTGTCCTTGCTGTGGATCGCTTGCACGACCTGGCCGGTGTCCACCGTCTTGTAGCCGCCGGAGGAGCCGACGACCTGCATGAGGACGACCACGGCGATGACAGCCAGCACGATCCACATGACTGGCCCACGGAAATAGCGCTTGACGTCCATCCATGCGGGGCGCGGACGCCCCGTCCCTCCTGCCACAGTGAGGCAGCGCGGCTCGATGGCCGCGCGCACATCCGGTGTATGACCCGACCTTCGGACGGTACCTCAGCATTGTCCACCGAGGCGGCCGCCAACCGTTAACAATCCCGGCTTCCCCTGCTCCAACGGCGGGAAACGGTGCGGGGTTCCCCGTTGTCGGCACGGGCTGCGCCGAACGGGGACATCTTCGGACGAATCGGGCGTCAGCCGCCGTATACGTGCGGGGCGAGTGTTCCGACAAATGGGAGATTGCGGTACTTCTCGTTGAAATCGAGTCCGTAACCGACGACGAATTCATTGGGAATGTCGAAGCCGGTGTACTTCACATCGATCTCGACCTTGGCCGCCTCCGGCTTGCGCAGCAGCGTGCAGACCTCCAGGGAGGCCGGGCCGCGCGAGCCGAGGTTGCTGATCAGCCAGGACAGCGTCAGACCGGAGTCGATGATGTCCTCGACGATCAGCACGTCGCGGCCGGCGATGTCGGTGTCGAGGTCCTTGAGGATGCGGACGACGCCCGAGGACTTCGTGCCGGCGCCGTAGGAGGACACCGCCATCCAGTCCATCGTCACGTTGGTGGACAGCGCGCGTGCCAGGTCCGCCATGACCATCACCGCGCCCTTGAGCACGCCGACGATCAGCAGGTCCTTCCCGGCGTAGTCCTTGTCGATCTTCGCGGCAAGCTCGATCAGCTTGGCGTCGATCTCTTCCTTGGTGATGAGCACCTTTTCGAGATCGGTGCCCATGTCGTTCTCGTTCACCTGTTTTGGTTCCTCAAGGTCTACGACGGTGAGAAGAACAGTCTGCCATTGCGCCGACGGGCCTCGACGCCGCCCGGCAGGTTGAGACCTTTCTGCCCGCGCCAGTCGGTGACCAGCCGGTCGACCTCCTCGATATGGCGGGCGAACAGGAATCCGGGCGGGGAACCGGCCGCGATGACCGCGCGGCGCAGGATCCGGCGGCGGACGGCGGTCGGCAGGACGTACAGCCGGTCCGCGTCCAGGGTGCCGTCGCCGTCGGCAACATCACGTTCTGCGGTGGCCGCCCACTGGTCCAGGGCGTCCGCGTCGTCACGGGAGAGCTGGGCGGTGCGGGCCAGTGCCTCGATGACGCCCTTGCCGAGGGACTTCTCCAGCACCGGCAGCGCCTCGTGGCGGACCCGGGAGCGGGTGTACGCCGGGTCGTGGTTGTGCGGGTCCTCCCACACGTCGATGCCCTGGGCCAGGCAGCCCTTGCGGACGGTGTCGCGGTCGAGCAGCAGGAACGGGCGGCGGTAGCGGCCGCCGGCGCCCGATACGGCGGCCATCCCGGACAGCGAGCGGGTGCCGGAGCCGCGGGCGAGGCCGAGCAGCACCGTTTCCGCCTGGTCGTCCCGGGTGTGGCCGAGCAGGACGGCGGCGGCGCCGCGGGCGTCGGCGGTGGCGTCCAGCGCGCCGTAGCGGGCGTCACGGGCGGCGGCTTCGGGTCCGCCCTGGCGGCCGACGGTGACACCGACGGCGTCCACGGGGTCGAGCCCGAGGCCGCGCAGGCGCGCGGCGACTTCGAGGGCCCGGCCGGTCGAGCCGGGCTGCAGCCCGTGGTCGACGGTGACGGCCCCGGCGCGCACGCCGAGCTTGGGGGCCTCGAACGCGAGGGCCGCGGCGAGCGCCATGGAGTCGGCGCCGCCGCTGCAGGCGGCGAGGACGAGGGGGTTGGGGGCGGGGGTGGCGATGAGGACGTCGTGAAGTACGCGGCGGACCGCCAGGCGTATCGCGGCGACCGTGGGGTGGGGACCCATGTCCGGTTCCCTCCTATGGAGGCTGTGAGGGTGATAACGCAAAGTAGCTAGATGGTGACAGAAGCTGGGGCAGTACCCGAGCATCGCACGCCTTACCCTGCGCTTACGGTCCCTCGGACGGGTGAACCGGGAGGCGTTGGGTGGTCACGAATCGCTACGGCGGTGCACCCTTGCGACCCATTCCGCCGGTTTGGCGATCTCCGACTTCGTCGGGAGCGTGTTCGGCGACGTCCAGACGCGGTTGAAGCCGTCCATGCCCACTTCGTCCACGACGGCGCGCACGAAACGCTCGCCGTCCTTGTACTGACGCAGCTTCGCGTCCAGCCCCAGCACCTTGCGCAGCACCTGGTCCATCCGGCCCGCGCCGCTGGCGCGGCGCTGCTGGAACTTCTCCCGGATCTCCGCGACGGACGCCACGACATCGGGGCCGACGCCGTCCATCACGTAGTCCGCGTGGCCCTCGAGCAGCGACATGACGGCGGTCAGCCGCGCGAGGATCTCCCGCTGGGCGGGGGTCTGGACGAGATCGACGAGGCTGCGGCCCTCGTCGGCCTCGTCCTCCTCCTTCGCGCCGCCGCCGGCGGCGAAGGACTGGGCGGCCTCCCGGAAGCGGTCGATGACGGTGGAGGCGTCCATCTCGGTCTCGCCGAGGAATGACTGGATCTCGCCCTCGATGTGGTCGCGCAGCCACGGCACGGCGGTGAACTGCGTGCGGTGCGTCTCCTCGTGCAGGCACACCCACAGCCGGAAGTCGTGCGGATCCACGTCGAGTTCCCGCTCGACGTGGACGATGTTCGGAGCGACGAGCAGCAGCCGGCCCGCGCGGGGCTCTCCCGGGCCGGGGACGACGGGGCCGGCCGGCAGCTCGCGGGTGGCCGGGGCGAACGTCTCGTACTGGCCGAGCACCCGGGACGCCAGGAACGACAGCAGCATCCCGACCTCGACGCCGGTGACCTTGCCGCCGACCGTGCCCAGCGCCATCCCGCCGATGCCGCCGGGGCGGCGGTCCTGCATCTTGCCCAGCAGCGGCTTGAGGATCTCCCGGAAACCGGCGACGTTCGCCTTCACCCAGCCGACCCGGTCCACGATCAGCACGGGCGTGCCGTTCGTCTGCGCCTCGGCGTCCCCGTACATGCGGGTGAACCGGCGCACGTGCTCCTCCGAGGAGCGCGCGTGCTTGCGCAACTCGGCCACGATCGCCCGCGCCTCGTCCCCGCTGACCTCAGGTCCCGGCCGCATCAACCGCTGTGCGGTCGCCACTGCGAGATTCCAGTCGACCATCTCGGCACCACCGATGCTCGTCATGCCTTCACGGTACGTTGCCGCCCCCGCTTTGGGGGTCGGATAACGCCCGGGGTCCGGGGGCGCGGCCGGGACGGGGGCTGAGAAGGGGCTGGGGCGGGGCTCAGCAGCCGCAGGCGGCGAGGGCGGACGCCAGCCGGTCGAGGGCGGATTGGGCCGCTGTCGCGGACGTGGTGCCCTGGGTGAGGAACGCGAAGGTGAGCAGCCGGCCGTCGGCTGCGACCACCGTGCCGGTGATGGCGTTGACGCCGGTGAGGGTGCCGGTCTTGGCGCGGATCAGGCCGGCGCCGGAGGCGGGGCCGCCGCGGAACCGGTCGGAGAGGGTGCCCGAGAAGCCGGCGACCGGCAGGCCGGTGAGGATCGGCCGCAGTTGGGGGTGCCGGGGTGACGCGGCCAGCGCGAGGAGCCGCGCGAGCTGTTCGGCGGACAGCGCGTCGGCGCGGTTGAGGCCGCTGCCGTCGGTGAACTTCGCCCCGGCCAGCGGCAGGCCGAGCCGCCCCAGGGCCGCGGCGACCGCCTGCTGCGCGCCGCTGAAGCTCGCGGGCAGGTGCGCGGCGATCGCGGTCTGCCGGGCGAGGGCCTCCGCGATGTCGTTGTCGCTGTTGGTCAGCATCCGTTCGACGAGCGAGGACAGCGGTACGGAGGCGGCCTTGGCGAGCTGTGTGCCGGACGCGGCGGCGGGCGTCCTGGCGGGGGTGCCCGTCACCTTGATGCCGCGCGCCCGGAGCAGCTTCGCGAAGGCGGTGGCGGTGTCGGCGGCCGGGTCGGTGGAGCGGTCGGCGGGGCCGTGGTCGCTCGTGTCGAGGCGCCCCTCGTTGAGCATCAGCGAGGTGACCGGCGCGATGTTCTCGTTGTTGCGGCCGATCGGATGCTGGACGGGGCCCGAGTAGAGCGAGAGGTCGTAGCCGAGCGAGGTGGCGGTGGTGCCGCGCGCGGTGAGGGCGCGCGCGGTGTCGTCGGCCAGGGTGCGCAGCGCGGCGGCGGTGAGGGTGGGGTCGCCGCCGCCCACGAGCACGGTGCTGTGCGGCCCGGTCGCCAGCACGGTCGTGGATATCCGGTGGTCCGGGCCGAGTACGGACAGCGCGGCGGCGGCCGTCGCGATCTTTATCGTCGAGGCCGGCACGGACGGGGTCGCGGCGCCGGAGCCGTACAGCAGCTTGCCGGTGGCCGCGTCGATGACGGCGCCGGTGCGCAGTGTGCCGAGGGCCGGGTCGCGCAGCAGCGGTGCGAGCCTGGCCGCGAGCGCCTGCTGGGTGGGGAGCGTTCCCGGGTCGGCGGCGGGCGCGGTGAGCACCTTGGCGGCGGGCGGGGCCGCGGCCTCGGCGGGCGGCCGCCGGCGCGACCCAGGGGCGCTGCGGCTGTCCGGGTGGTGACCCCGGGAGGCGGCGGCCGCCCGTTCCGCCGTACGCTGGCCCGACTCCCACGGTCCGGCCACGGCCACCGCCGCGAAGGAAACGGTCAGTCCGACTGCGGCCGACCCCGCCACTACCTGCCATGTTCTGGCGTCCGGCACCCCCGACCAGCCCCTTTCGCGACCACACACCTGCGTGGGAGACACTTAACCACCAGAAGTATGTGCTGATCATGGAGGAGTAGGGCCTTGGAGTTCGACGTCACGATCGAGATCCCGAAGGGTTCCCGGAACAAGTACGAGGTGGACCACGAGACCGGTCGTATCCGCTTGGACCGCCGGCTCTTCACCTCGACCAGTTACCCGGCCGACTACGGCTTTGTCGAGAACACCCTCGGCGAGGACGGCGACCCGCTGGACGCGCTGGTCATCCTCGATGAGCCGACGTTCCCCGGCTGCCTCATCAAGTGCCGCGCCGTCGGTATGTTCCGTATGACCGACGAGGCGGGCGGCGACGACAAGCTGCTGTGCGTGCCGGCGTCCGACCCGCGCGTGGAGCACCTGCGTGACATCCATCACGTATCGGAGTTCGACCGCCTGGAGATCCAGCACTTCTTCGAGGTCTACAAGGACCTGGAGCCCGGCAAGTCCGTCGAGGGCGCCAACTGGGTCGGCCGTATCGAGGCCGAGGCCGAGATCGAGGCGTCGTACAAGCGCCTGAAGGACTCGGGTCAGACCTTCCACAGCCACTGACACCCAGAACGACCGGACGCCGGGCGGGCCCTTCACGGGCACGCCCGGCGTTCGCGCGTTCCACCGCCGCTCAGAAGCCTCGGGTGCGCTTGGCCGCGCGCCGCCGGGCCGGGTCGGCCGAGCCCGGGGTCTTGAGGAACATGCGGGCGATCTCCCCGCCGAGGTTCACACCGATGGCGACGGCGAGGGCGAGCGCCGCGGCCTTCGTCAGGGAGGCGAACCCCTCCGACGTGTGGTTCTGGGTGAAGGCGAGCAGCCCGAAGTACGTCGCGGAGCCGGGCAGCAGCGGGCCGATCGCGGCCGTGACGTACGGCAGGACCGACGCGTACCGGTAGCGGGCCATCAGCTGGCCGAAGAGGCCCACCAGGCCGGCGGCGGCCGCGGTGGCGACGACGGGGTTGGCACCGAGCTGCTGGTGGAGCACCCCGTAGACCGTCCAGGCGACCCCGCCGTTGAGCATGGCGAGCAGCAGCACACTGCGCTCGCACTGCAGCAGCACCGCGAAGGCGAGGGTGAGGGACATCGCGGACAGCAGCTGCACCCAGGGATGGTCGTAGGCGCGCAGCGCCTGTTCCGGGTTGAGGTCGGCGCCCAGCCGCACCCCCGCGTACAGCACGATCGTCACGCCGAAGACGATGCCGACGACGAGGTACATGACCTCCAGCAGGCGTGCGGACGCGGTGATGTAGAACCCCGTCAGGCCGTCCTGGACACCGGCCACCAGGGCCCGCCCGGGCAGCAGCGTGAACAGTCCACCGGTGATCACCGCGGACGCCTGGAGGTCGGTGGCGCCCGGCAGGTGGTCGGCGTAGAGGTTGACGACGATGCCCATCGCGGCGGCCGGCATCGCGGCGGCGGCGAACTGGTAGAACTCCGGCAGCCCGCGTCCGGCGCAGAGCCAGGCCAGCCGGTCGCCGAGCATCGCGGCGAGCGCCGCCGCGAAGAAGATCAGCGGACCACCGCCGACCAGGATGCTCGCCGAGCCGGCCAGCAGCCCGGCGGCGCCGGTCAGCACCCAGCCGCTGTACGGGTGCCGGTTACGGCGGATGGTGGCGAGCCGGCCGTAGGAGTCCTCCAGCGTCGCCTCGTGCGCGGTGATGTCGTCCACGAGCTGGAAGACGGCCGCCAGCCGCGTGTAGTCGGTGCCCCGGCGGCGCACCGTGCGGCTCGCGCTGACCGGCGGCTCGACGAGGGACGGCTGGTACGAGATGCCCAGCAGCGTGAACGTGACCGTGGGTTCCACGCGGGCCAGGCCGTAGGCGTGCGCGACGCCGAACATCGCCGCCTCGACGTCCTCGGCGCCCTCACCGCCCGCGAGCAGCAGCTCGCCGATGCGCAGGGTGAGGTCGAGCACACGGGGCACCGGCGGCCCGGACTCCGGCTTGTCCGCGGGCAGCTCCGGCACCGGACGCTCGGTGACGGGCATCCGGACCAGCTCGCGCATCCGGTCCTGCCAGGGGACGACGCCCTTGGTGAGCCGTATGACGGGGATCCCGTCGGGGGGTGTGAACGCGTTCCCGGCTCCGCCGTGACCGGCGCCGTAGGCGGCTGAGGAGACGGGCGCGGTGAAGGCGGAGCCCTCCGCCTCGGGGCCGGCCGGCAGCTCCACGCCGGTCGGCGCGGCGAACTCCGAGGTCGTCGAACTGTCGGATTCCGGGGCAGGCGGCAGCGGTACGCCCACGGGCGGGGTGAACTCCGACCGCGATTCGTCCGAGTCCGGCTTCTCTTCGTCCGACACGTTGACCGACCACCTCCGGTGATCAGTGTGCAGGGCGCACGGCACCCACCGCGATTCCCGCCCCGCTCACCGCACCGGCGGCGGACGCCGGCCCTCCGCTACTTGGCCCGGTGACGGCCGCCCCGGCCGGCGGTGCCGACGGGCGGCGGAGGCAGGTCGGCGGGGGGCCGGGGGCCCTCCTTCTTCGACTTCGCGCGGGCCCGGAGGAACTCGATGGCGATCGGCACGACCGAGACGAGCACGATCGCGACCAGGATGAGCTCGATGTTCTTGTGGACGAACTCGATCTGGCCGAGCCAGTAGCCGAGGAGGGTGACGCCGCCGCCCCAGAGCGTTCCGCCGATGATGTTGTAGGTGACGAAGGTCCGGTAGTTCATGCGGCTGACGCCGGCGATGATCGGCGTGAACGTGCGGACGATCGGCACGAAGCGGGCCAGCACGATCGACTTCGGACCGTGCTTCTCGAAGAAGGCGTGCGCCTTCTCGATGTTCTCCTGCTTGAAGAGCCGGGAGTCCGGCCGCCGGAAGAGCGAGGGTCCGACCTTGCGGCCGAAGAGGAAGCCGACCTGGTCACCGACGATGGCGGCGACGATGATCAGCACCGTCACCAGCCACAGCGGGGTCTTGAGGGTGCCGCCCGCGACCAGGAGTCCGGTCGTGAAGAGGAGCGAGTCCCCGGGCAGGAAGAATCCGATCAGCAGGCCCGACTCTGCGAAGACGATCAACAGCACGCCCCACAGGCCGAACGAGTTGATCAGGTGGTCGGGATCGATCCAGCTGGGGCCCAGGGCAATGTTGGTCACCGTTTAAAAGTACCAACCGAATCGTTGCGCCCCCTGTGCGTGACGGCCGGGCGCCATCTGTGCGTGACAGCCGGCCCCCGTCCGTGCGGACTCCGTGACGGGTCGGTGAAAGATCGGCGTCGTAGAGATCGCGCCAACCGTCTTGGCCGAAACGTTCCCCAACGCAGGGGCGGTGCATTACGTTCTCCGCAACGCCACGCGTGCACCACTGGCAAGTCTCCTGTCGCAGCATCTGAACCTTCTGGCGGATCCTGTTATGACGCGCGCCATCTCCCTGCACGATCTTTCGAAGACCTACCCCAAGCAGCCCGCCCCGGCGGTCGACCGGTTCTCCCTGGAGATCCCCCCCGGCGAGTTCCTGGTGCTGCTCGGTCCCTCCGGCTGTGGCAAGTCCACCGTGCTGCGCATGATCGCCGGGCTGGAGGACATCAGCTCCGGGGAGCTGCTGCTCGACGGCGAGTACGCCAACAACCTCGCGCCCGGCGACCGCCGGATGGCGATGGTCTTCCAGAACTTCGCGCTGTACCCGAGCATGACCAGCCGGCAGAACATCGGGTTCCCGCTGCGCTTCGAGATGCCGGGCGAGGACCAGAACCCGCGGGTCGAGGAGACCGCGCGGATCCTGGGCATCGAGGAGATCCTGGACCGCTACCCCGGGCAGCTGTCCGGCGGCGAGCGGCAGCGGGTCGCGATGGGCCGCGCCATCTCCCGGCATCCGTCGGTGTTCCTGATGGACGAGCCGCTGTCGAACCTGGACGCCAAGCTGCGCTCGCATCTACGCGCCGAGATCGCCCGGCTGACCCGCGGCATGGGCGTCACCACCGTGTATGTGACGCACGATCAGGCGGAGGCCATGTCGCTCGGCGACCGCGTCGCGGTCATGCGCGGCGGGGTGCTGCAGCAGGTCGGCAGCCCGCGCGACACGTACCACCTGCCCGTGAACGTGTTCGTCGCCGCGTTCATCGGGACCCCGCGGATCAATCTGCTGCAGGCCACGGTGCTGGCGCCGCTGGGCGGCGGCATGTGGATCGACTTCGGGCGGCAGCGGCTGGGACTGCCGGAGCCGCTGAGCCTGGACCACCAGATGCTCCGCATCCAGCAGGGCCGCGACATCATCGTCGGGCTGCGCTCCGAGGCGGTCCGGATCGCGGCCCCGAGCAGCGCGCACGCGGGCGAGGTGGTGCTCAGCGGCATCGTCGAGCACGTGGAGTACCAGGGGCACGAGTGCCTGGTGCATCTGAACACCGGCGCGAAGCCGGCAGTCGTGCCGGAACTGGAGGCGCCCCGGCTGCCCGCCCAGCGCACCCGTTCCGCGGCCCGGCGGGCGGCCGCCGGCCCCGGCGGGCTGGGGAAGCTGGCGCGCAAGGCCGCCGGGCGGTTCCCTGGGCTGCTCCAGGAACCGGACAGCGCGGGCGCGGTCAAGGTGCTGGACCCGCCGCCGGCCGACCGCGCGGAGCAGCCGACCGGCGACCTGGTGGTCCGCACCGGACCCGACATCCGGGTCCGGCCCGGGGACCGGGTGCCGCTGCTGGTGGGCCTGGCGCACCTCTACGTCTTCGACAACACCGGCCGCCGGATCTGCCCGGCGCCCGCGGAACAGCCGCGACTGGAGTAGTGCGGGGCGCGACCGGAGTGGTCCGGCGTCGCGACTGGAGCAGTGCGGCGTCGCGACTGGAGTAGTCCGGGGTGCGGCGGGCGCCCGCAGGGGTGACCGTTCCCTCATGGGTATCGATGATTTCGGCGGCGGCCAGTCAGAGCACTCCGACGTCCTGGTGGTGACCACGAACGAAGCGCCCGGCTACCGGGTCGAGAAGGTGATCGGCGAGGTGTTCGGGCTGACCGTGCGCTCCCGGCACATCGGGAGCCAGATCGGCGCCGGGCTCAAGTCGATGATCGGCGGCGAGCTGAAGGGTCTGACGAAGACCCTGGTGCAGACCCGCAACCAGGCGATGGAGCGGCTCGTCGAGCAGGCCCAGGCCCGCGGGGCGAACGCCGTGCTCACCATGCGCTTCGACGTGACCGAGGCGGCCGACGTGGGCACGGAGGTGTGCGCGTACGGCACCGCGGTGGTGCTGGTGCCGGTGTAGCCGCTGGTCTTGCGGCAGCGGGCTGTAGCCGCTGCGCTTACGGCAGCGGGTGCAGCCGCTGCTCCTACGGCCGAACGCCGTCGGACGTTGCCGTCAGACGTTGCGGACGGCGTTCGCCAGGATCGCCTCGCGGAGGTACCCGGCCAGGCCGGGGCGGACGGCGTCGTAGGTGGCGGTGAAGCGCGGGTCCGCGATGTACATCTCGGCGAGACCGACGTGGATCTCGTAGCTGCAGTCGTAGTGGAAGCGCCGGATCTGTTCGCGGTGCTCCTCGGCGAGGTCCATCGCCGGGACGGAGTCCGGCTCCGCGCCGGAGTCCATCAGCGCGACGAACCGCCGGTTGAGATCGTCGGCCTCGTTCCTGATCCGCAGCCAGTCCTCCTTGGTGTACGAGGCGGCCCGGCGCTGCGACTCGGCGTACGCGTCGGTCCCGCCCCAGCGGCGTTCGGCCTCCTCGGCGTACCGGTCGGGGTCGTGGTCCCCGAAGACCTCGAACTTCTCCTCGGGTGTGAGGTTGATGCCCATCTTCTTCGCCTCCATGGCTCGTTCCACGGCGGCCGCCATCTCGCGGAGCCGGGTGATCCGGTCGGTCAGCAGCCGGTGCTGGCGGCGCAGGTGCGCCGAGGGGTCGGCGGCCGGGTCGTCCAGCAGGGTGGCGACCTCGTCCAGGGGGAAGCCGAGCTCCCGGTAGAAGAGAATCTGCTGCAGCCGGTCGAGGTCGGCGTCGTCGTACCGCCGGTGGCCCGCGTGGCTGCGGCCGCCCGGGGAGAGCAGCCCGATCTCGTCGTAGTGGTGCAGGGTCCGCACGGTGATGCCGGCGTAGCCCGCGACCTCTCCCACGGAGTAGCCCATCGCTTCCCCGCTCCTTCCCTCTGCCGCTGCCCTGCCGCGCTTCCGGGGTCCACCGTGACGCCTCACGTCGCGTGAGGTGCAAGTGGCACACTTGTTCGCATGCTCGGGATAACTGATCTTTCTACGTACCTGGCGGGGCTGGCCCTGATCATCCTGCTGCCGGGGCCGAACTCGCTGTACGTGGTGTCGGTGGCGGCCCGGCTCGGGCCGCGCACCGGCTACCGGGCGGCGGCCGGGGTGCTGTGCGGCGACACCGTGCTGATGACGCTGTCGGCGGGCGGGGTGGCGTCGCTGCTGCAGGCCAGCCCGCTGGCGTTCACCGTGGTCAAGTTCGCCGGTGCGGGCTATCTGACCTGGCTCGCGGCGGGCATGCTGCGCGGGGCCGTGGCGCTGTGGCGCGGGCGGACCGAACGGAGCGCTGCGGCCCCGGGCGGGGACGGCGCGCCAGCGAAGCAGGAGAAGGCGGAGCGGCCGTTCCGCCGGGCGCTGGTGGTCAGTCTGTTCAACCCGAAGGCGATCCTGTTCTTCGTCGCGTTCTTCGTGCAGTTCGTCGACCCGGGGTACGCGCACCCGGCGCTGTCGTTCCTCGCGCTCGGCGCCTGGGCCCAGCTGTTCAGCTTCACCTATCTGACGGTGCTCATCTTCAGCGGCACCTACCTGGCGGCGGCCTTCCGGCGGCGCCGGCGGCTGACGGCGGGGCTGTCGGCGGGCGCGGGGGCACTCTTCCTGGGCTTCGCGGCGAAGCTGTCGCTGGCCGGCACGGTCTGACCGCGCGGGAGGGGCGTGGGTGACCTCTTCCTGACGGGCGGGACGGCCACGGGCGCCGTATCGTCCCGATGGGAACCCGTTGAGGAGGCACCATCATGAGCACTCCCGTGAACGCCGCCGTCGTCCGCTGCCCGGCCACCGTCTGATGGCGCTGCACAAGGGAGCCGGGGACTCCCGTCCGCTCGCGGTCAACCCGTTCTTCTACGGCGACGCCGACCCTGTCGGCAGCATGCGCACCGCGCCGCCCAAGCACCGGCTGCCGGACGGGCCGATGTCGCCGCACACCGCGTACCAGCTGGTCCATGACGAGTTGATGCTCGACGGGAACTCACGGCTCAACCTGGCGACGTTCGTCACCACGTGGATGGAGCCGCAGGCCGATGTGCTGATGGTCGAGTGCCGCGACAAGAACATGATCGACAAGGACGAGTACCCGCGCACCGCCGAGCTGGAGCGCCGCTGCGTGGCGATGCTCGCCGACCTCTGGAACGCGCCGGACCCTGAACAGGTCATCGGCTGCTCGACGACCGGCTCCTCCGAGGCGTGCATGCTCGCCGGCATGGCCCTCAAGCGGCGCTGGGCGAACCGCAACGCGGACCGCTATCCGGCGACGGCCAGGCCAAACCTCGTCATGGGCGCCAACGTGCAGGTGTGCTGGGAGAAGTTCTGCGCGTTCTGGGAGGTCGAGGCGCGCCTGGTGCCCGTCCAGGGCGACCGGCTGCACCTGGACGCCGAGTCGGCCGTGGCGCTGTGCGACGAGAACACGATCGGCGTAGTCGCCGTGCTCGGATCCACCTTCGACGGATCGTACGAACCGGTCGCGGAGATCTGCGCGGCCCTCGACGCGCTCCAGGAACGTACCGGCCTGGACGTACCCGTCCACGTGGACGGCGCGTCGGGCGCGATGGTCGCCCCCTTCCTCGACGAGGACCTCATCTGGGACTTCCGGCTCCCCCGCGTCGCCTCGATCAACACCTCGGGCCACAAGTACGGGCTGGTCTACCCCGGCGTCGGCTGGGCGCTCTGGCGCGACCACGACGCCCTCCCCGAAGAGCTGGTCTTCCGCGTCAACTACCTCGGCGGCGACATGCCGACCTTCGCCCTCAACTTCTCCCGGCCGGGCGCGCAGGTCGTGGCGCAGTACTACACGTTCCTGCGCCTGGGCCGCGACGGCTACCGCGCCGTACAGCAGAGCAGCCGCGACGTGGCGATGTCCCTGGCCTCCCGCATCGAGGCGCTCGGCGACTTCAAGCTGATCACCAAGGGCGACCAGCTGCCGGTCTTCGCCTTCACCACCACCGGTGAGATCAAGAACTACGACGTCTTCGACGTCTCCCGCCGCCTCCGCGAAAGTGGCTGGCTCGTCCCCGCCTACACCTACCCGGCGGACCGCGAGGACCTCGCCGTCCTGCGCGTGGTCTGCCGCAACGGCTTCTCCGAGGACCTCGCCGACCTCCTCGTCGAGGAACTCTCCCGCCTCCTCCCCGAACTCCGCCAACAGGACGGCCCCCTGGACCGCCCGGCAGCGGAGGCAACGGCGTTCCACCACTGAGGGCGGGGGGCGCCGTTCGCCGGCCGGGTTGTGGTTCAACCTGCCCGGCGATGGGGCGCGCCCGCTGAGTTCAGCGGACCTTCAGTGGACCGTTACCGTGATTCCGGACTCGGCTTAGGAAGCCGGGTTGTCGGTGCTGAAGGCCTGCGCCAGCCACTCACTGACAGCGCGTCCGCTCTGTTCGACGAGCTCCCTCCGCTCCTCGGCATCCTCGACGCCCGCCAAGTGCGTCGCCAGCGCCTCGTCGAGCGCGTCACGTGCAGTCCCCGCGTAGTCCGTCACGAGATCACCGGCAACGGGCGGATCCACGAGGCTCAGCACCCAGTGAACGCTGCGCTCGGCAGGGACAACGAATCCATGCATGGACCTCGGTTGGCTCATGTCCGCGAGCATAGGAGTCCCTCCCGGCTATCCACGCGGATCCCGTGGCTCCGGCATCGGCTGTCCGAGGAACTCCTGCGTGGCTGCTCCGTCCCAAGAGCGTTGCAGCGAGGCTTCCTTGACGAGTGTCAGCGTTGGAGGTGATGGTGGTGCAACCTGAAGCAACCCATCATGCGCGGGAGTCCGACATGGATCTTCAGTTCATCGGCATGGACCCTGAGACCGACACCGACCACTGCCCCACCGTGTGGGTGGATGCGGAGGGGGGCGACTTGGTACTGCAGGGCTGGAAGGCCGACGACGCGACCGAGGCGAAGTGCCAGGAGACCGGTTCGCTGCCCGACTACGAAGCGGTGATTCGGATTCCGGCGCGCATGGTGCCGTTGCTGAGAAGGGCATGCGATGACGCAGAACGTTCCGCCCTTCGCTGATCTGCTGGCCGCCTGTGAGCGGTCGGCCGTTCATCTGGAGATGCGCGACGCCTACGGCGACAATGAGCGCTTTGCGGCGTGGCGGGCGGGGCACCGGACCAACTGGGAGGATCGCGCATCCTGGTGGCAGCCTTTCCACGCGACCATCTCCGATGCGGTGGCGCGAGGTGTTGAGATCCGCCGGGCCCGGATCGTTTCGGAACCTGTTTCCGAGTACATCCGCTGGGAGCACTACGTAACGACTGCCAACGTTGCGGCAGGCGAACAGGTGCGTTGGATTCCGCGTCGGATGACTACGGATCTACTTCTGCCAGGAAACGATTTCTGGGCATTCGATGGGAAACTCCTGCGAGTTCATCACTTCTCCGGCGATGGTGCCGTAGTGGAAGACGAGCTGGTTGATGATGTGAGCGTGGTGGGCCTGAACGCATCCGCATTTGAGGAAATCTGGAAGCGGGCCGTTCCGCACGAAGAGTTCGCCGTCTAGAGAAATTTTCAGGCAGATACCGGATCATGTCACCATCTCCCTCCTCCAGTGTCCGAGCCGCCCGTGAAGCCCTCGCCGCCCGCCTGCGCGAGATCCGGCTGGATGCCGGAATCACGGGGCGGGAACTGGCAGTACGCGCCGGCTGGAGCGAGTCGAAGTCGTCGCGGATTGAGAATTCCAGGACGCCACCATCGGATGCAGACATTCGTGCCTGGTGTCGGGTCTGCGACGCCGAAAATCAGTCGGCCGACCTTATTGCCGCGAATCGTACGGCCGACTCGATGTACGTGCAATGGCGGCGAGTTCAACGTACCGGACTGAGTCGGGCCCATGCGGCGAGCATCCCGCTGTACGAGGAAACGCAGCATTTCCGTGTCTACTGTTCGAACGTCGTGCCGGGATTGTTCCAAACTCCGGAGTACGCGACCGCGCTGCTGTCATCCATCGTCGCGTTTCGCGGGACTCCGAACGACGTGGCTGATGCCGTAGCGGCGCGGATGGCACGGTCTCATGTCATCCGAGAGGGCGACCACCGGTTCGCCGTTCTGGTCGAAGAGTCGGTGCTGCGATATCGGGTCGGCGACCCGGAGGTGATGGCAGGTCAACTCGGTCATCTCATAGCGGTGATGGCGCTGCCAGCTGTCTCCCTGGGCGTGATTCCCTTCACGGCCAGGCGTGACATCTGGCCGCTGGAGACGTTCTCGGTGTTCGACGACCGGCGGGTGCACATCGAGTTGTTGTCGGCCGCCGTGACCGTCACCGAGCCAGGAGAGGTCTCCCAATACGTCGACGGATTCAGCGAGTTGGCTGCGATCGCTGTGCATGGGGCTGCCGCAAGATCGCTCATCACTGCGGCGATCGACGCTCTCAAGTGAACTGAGATGCAAGTCGCTGCAAGGACGTAGAGGGCGATGAGCCGCTGTTCCTAGCGTGGTGTCCATGGCAGCGGCGAACTTCTGCGAGGGCGAGTACGTGACCGATGAGGCCGGGGATCTGGGACCCGGTGTGGTGGTCAGAGATCTGGACGGCGGACTTCTGCGCGTGCGCTTCGAGCACTACGAAGCAACCGTGAACACGAACCGTCTGCGTCCGGCGACCGATGATGAGACGCGACGTGTGACGGCGACGGAGGAACACCGTACGTCGACGGGCTCCGAGCGGAACGGGGGCCGGTGACCATGTGGGCCACACAGCCGGGCGTTAGCGCACTGTCCCCGCCTCCGGCCAGGGATCGCTACATCACGATGTGGTCCGCCACGCGCCACCGATACGTGATCGCCGACCGGGTCATGCGCGACGTCTGCGCGCTGCCCGACGCCGATGGCGTGTGCCGGGTTCTGGTGTTCATGACCGATGCGGTCGCTACCGCGTATCTGCAGGGCTGCTACCAAGTGTGGGGGGAGCGACCGAAAATGGGGCGCCGGCATCCCGCTCCACTTCCGCGTGAACGCTGAGACTCCGGTCCCCTGATCCGACTGCGGCTGTCGGCCGGCTGCCCACCCCGGACGTGGTGCAGGCAGCCGGCCGGCGCTCACTCGCGAACGACTACGCGCTCACGCGCTCAGCGGTGCCAGGGCCATCGGGCGGACGCGGCCCTCGATCATGGCGCCGAGGCCCTGGACCGCGCAGACGTCCGGGCGTTCGGCGATGGTGACCGGGATGCCGGTGGCGTGGCGGAGCATGGCGTCGAGGCCGGGCATCAGGGCGCTGCCGCCGGCGAGCATGATGCCGCGGTCGGCGAGGTCGGCGACCAGGTCGGGGGGGCAGCGGCGCAGGACGGTGCCGATGGCGTCGAGGACCGCGGTGAGCGGGGTGCGCATCGCGTGCCGGACGCCGTCGGTCTCGACCAGGACGGTGCGGGCGAGGCCGCTGACGACGTCGCGGCCGTAGACCTCGGTGCTGTCGAGGGTCGGGCCGGTGGTGCCGAGCACGTGGTGCAGCGGGCGCACGGACTGGCTCGGGAGCATCAGCTCGTGCTGGCTGCGCAGGTGCTGCACGACCGCGTGGTCGATGGCGTCGCCGCCCACCGGCACGGTCTCCGCCGCGACGATCGAGCCGAGCGACAGGACCGCGATCTGTGTGGTGCCGGCCCCGCACACCACGATCATGGTGGCCTCGGGGTGTTCGACGGGCATCCCGCAGCCGACCGCCGCGGAGATCAGCGTGTCGACGAGTTCGACCCTGCGGGCGCCGAGCCCGAAGAGCGTCTCGGTCGCCGCGCGCTGCGCGAGCGGGTCGCTGCCGTTCGGCATGCAGACGGCGGCGCGCACCATCGGCGCGCGGCGCCAGGACTTGCGCAGCTTGTCGCCGAGGAGGTGCTTCAGCATCCGCTGGGCCATGGCGATGTCGACGATGGTGCCGTTCGACACCGGCCGCACGACGCGGATGTGCTCCGGGGTGCGCCCGGCCATCTGCTCGGCGCGGGCGCCGACCGCGATCAGCGCGCCGGTCCTGATGTCGACGGCGACCACGCTGGGTTCGTCGACGACCAGACCGGTGTTCCTCAGGTAGACGCGGGTCCTGGCGGCCCCGATGTCGAAGGCGACCGAGCAGCGGCGGAGTTGGTCGAGGGTCGGGTTCACAGCAGCGCCTCCGCGTCGTCGGTGGGGCGGTAGCTGGCGAGGGCCCAGATGACGAAGACGTCGATCGCGATGAGCGTGATCGCCCAGACGGGCTGGTAGGGCAGGAACATGAAGTTCGCGAAGATGCTCAGCGAGGCCAGGGCGATACCGGTGACCCGCCCCCACGCGGAGCCCGTGAGCACGCCGTAGCCGACGACGACCGCGATGACGCCGATGATGAGGTGGATCCAGCCCCAGGACGTCAGACTGAAGCGGAAGGCGTAGGCCGGGGTGGTGAGGTACACGTCGTCCTTGGCGATGGCGACGATGCCCTGGAGGATCGCCAGCACACCGGAGACGAACAGCATGATGCCGGCGAAGACGGTGCCCCCGGCGGCCAACCCGTTGGCGGAGGAGTCGGCCGGTGGGCGGCTGCCGCCCCAGGCACCCCCCTGCGGTGTGGGTGGCGGTGTGGACGCGGTGGGTGAATCCTGGCTCACAACGGGCTCCCGAGATCGCGACGACGAGCGCGACGGGAGCATTGATCATGAAACTCCCGCCTTAAAGACAAAAGGATCAGCTGCCCGGAAAGGTCCCGCCACCGGAGATGGGCCGTCCGGGGGGTGCGGCCCGCTCCGGGCCGCCAACGGATGCGCATTCCGGCCCGTCGGCCCACGATGGATGGTGGCTGGGCCGTCCTGCCTGCGGTGACGGACTGACGGCGAGGGAGGCGGACGCGTGCACCCTGACGCCGACGCGGACTCGAACGTCATCCTGCGCGGAATCCTGGAGGGCACCTCGGCCGGCGTGGGCATCCTCGACCCCGGTATGCGCTACGTGTACGTCAACCCGGCGCTGGCCCGGATCAACGGCGTGCCCGCCGAGGCGCACCTCGGCCGGACCATCGCCGAGGTCCTGCCCGGCATCGACAGCCGCGAGGACGTGCTGCGCGCCGTACTCGCCGACGGGCTGCCGCGCGAGGTGACGTCCAGCGGGCACACCCAGGCACCGTCCGGGCTGGAGCGGCGGTACTGGCACGGCGCCTACCACCGGCTGGTGGCGGAGGGCGTGGTGATCGGCATCGTCGGGATCGTGCTGGAGGTGACCGCCTCGCGGCAGCAGCAGCGCGATCTGGAGCAGGCCCGCGAACGGCTCACCCTTCTGGACGCCGCCGCCACCCGCATCGGCACGACGCTCGAAATGGACGCCACCTGCGGGGAGCTCGCGGACTTCCTGGTGCCGCTGCTCGCCGACGTCGCCTCCGTCGAGGTGCTGCCGGTCACGCAGGGGGAAGGCAGCGGCCGCCCGGCGCCCGGGTCGCTGCGGATGCGCAGGACCGCGCTGTCGTCCGTGCCGAGGCTGCGGGAGCGCGTGCAGGTGTTCGGCGTGCCGGGGGAGTACGTGGACTACCAGGCCGGCTCCGCCATTCCGCGCTGCCTGGAGACGGGCAAGCCGCTGATGCAGAACCTGCTGTCCGACGAGGATCTCGTCCGGGCGGCCCCCAACACCGAACGCGTCGCCGCGTACCGGGCGGCGGGCATCCACTCCGCGCTCGTCGTCCCCCTCGCCGCGCGCGGCCAGCCGATCGGCACCGTGACCCTGGTGCGGGCCGGGGACTCCCCGGGCTTCACCGCCGAGGACGTCGTCGTCGCCCAGGACCTGGCCCGCCGGGCGGCCATCAGCCTCGACAACGCGCGCCGCTTCACCCGGGAGCACGACATCGCGCTCGGGCTGCAGAGCGCCCTGCTGGCGGAGCCCAGCAGCCCGCACCCGAACCTCGAGGTGGCGTCCCGCTATCTGCCGGCCGGCAGCAGCGCGCTGGTCGGCGGCGACTGGTTCGACGCGGTCCAGCTGCCGGGCGGCAGAACGCTGCTGGCGATGGGCGACGTCATGGGGCACGGCGTGGAGGCGGCCGTCGACATGAGCCACTACCGCGCGATGCTGCGGGTCGTCGCCGCCGACGACGAGCCCCCGAACCGCATCCTGGAGCGGCTCGACGCCCTCATCGCCTCGACCGAGTCGGGCCGCCCCGCCACCTGCATGCTCGTCCTGGTGGATCCGCCGCGCGGCTTCACCTGGTACTCCAGCGCCGGCCATCTGCCGCCCGCCGTCCTCGGCCCGGACGGCAGCGCCGACCTGATCCGCGTCCCCGCCGGCCCGCCGCTGGGCACCGGGTTCGGCGGCTACACGCTGGCCAGGGGCCGCTGCAGCCCCGGCTCGGTCCTGCTGCTCTACACCGACGGCCTCGTCGAGCGCCGGGGCGAGGACATCGACGTTTCCCTGGCCCGGCTCGCGGCACTGCGGCTGACCCCGGAGGGCAGCCTGGAAGAGCTCCTCGACCAGGTGCTGGAGCGGCTCGTCGACAGGGCCATGGAGGACGACGTGGCGGTGCTGGTGGCCCGGGTGGTCACGTCGTAGCGCGGTGGCTGCGGTAGCCGCGCCCGTCAGTGGGCTTCAGCCGGCTTCAGTGGGCGGGGGCGGTGGCTGCGGTAGCCGCGCCCGTCAGTGCGCTTCAGTGGGCTGGAGTCGTGGGGATTGTGGAGACCGGAGGGACCGCGGCGACCGGGGGCGTTGACGGGCTGGTCACGGCGGGGGCCGGCGGCGCGAGGGTGATGGCCGGGGCCGTGGGTAGCTGGGTGACGGCGGGGGCCGTGGACGGGGCTGCCACGGACTGGAGGCGCACGCCGTGCTCGCGCAGCCACGGCACGGGATCCACCCCTGACCCCAGCTCGGGCGTCACCCGCACCTCGAAGTGCAGATGCGGACCGGTGGAGTTGCCGGTGCTGCCCGACAGCGCGATCTGCCGGCCCGTCAGCACCCGCTCACCGACCTTGACCTGCATCAGCGACAGATGCGCGTACTGCGAGAAGTACCCGTTGCCGTGCCGCAGGACGATCTGGTTGCCGAACCCGTCGCCGCACGTCGTCCGGACGACCGTTCCGGCCCCCACCGCGCGCACCGGAGTGCCCTCCGGCACGGCGAAGTCCTGGCCGGTGTGGCGGTTCGCCCAGTGGTCGCCGGGCGCGTCGAAGCCGGCGGACAGGGTGTAGTGGTCGACGGGCGCGATCCAGGGGGCGCGCACCCGGATGGCGGTGCCGGGCGACGGCATCTCCTCGGGGATCGCGTGCGCGCACTCCTGCGGGGAGGCCAACCGGGCGGATCTGGCGGCCTCCAGCCGCCGCAGCAGTTCGCGGGCCCGTGCCAGCTTGGCCGTGATCTCCTTCTGGAGCCCGGCCTCGCGCGCGGTCTGCTCGTCCAGCTCCCCGAGCGCCCGGTCGGCCGCGGTCCTGTCCCGTCGCAGATGGGCGGTCGTCGTCGCCACGGTGCTGAGCAGCGCCGTCACGGCCTCGTCGCTCTTGCGGAGCCGCCCCATCCGGTCGAGCAGCTCCTCGGGGGAATCGGACAGCATCAGCGCGGCGACGGCCGGCAGCCCTCCCGAGCGGTACTGCAGCCGGGCCAGCAGGCCGATGCTCTCGTGCAGCCCGTCCATCTTCCGCTGACCGAGCGTCACCGACCGCCGCAGCCGGACGGCCGTGGCCCGCTGCTTGTCCGCGGCCCGCCGGGCCTTGTCGTACGCGGTGGTGGCGTCGGCGGCCTGCCGGTACATGGTGTCCACCTCGGCGGACACGTCCCCGAGCCGGTCGTCGGCGCGGGCCTGCCGCCCACCGAGGGAACCGTGCGCGGGATCAGGCAGGAGCGGCAGGACCGGCAGCGCCGTCAGCAGTCCGGCGCAGAGCAGGACGGCGAGCGACCTGACGGCCGACCCGCGGACGGACGCGGTTCCTGGCATCGGAGGATCATCGCGCCACGACCGCCGCCCGCGCCCGCTGGACACGCCGCGGGCCGTCCGCTCTCCGCCGTTCGGCCGGTACCGCGAAGGCGCGTCACCGAGGATGGTTACTTTCCGTGGTCAAGGCAGACAAACTGTTGTCTCCGTGGCCGTCGCCGGATCCCGGGACGGTCTCCCGGTGGCGGTCACGGCCCTGTCGTCCTCCCGCGCCCGCCCGCGCCCTTCCCTGCTGCCCGGCGCTCTTCGGTGTCTCCTCGCCGCTTGCGCTATTCGGAGTCCTCCAGCCGGAATCCGACCTTCAGCCCCACCTGGTAGTGCTCGATCTCGCCGTCCACGATGTGGCCGCGCACCTGGGTGATCTCGAACCAGTCGAGAGCGCGGAGCGTCTGCGACGCCCGGTGGATCCCGTTGCGGATCGCGGCGTCGATGCCTTCGTGCGAGGTGCCCACGATCTCGGTCACGCGGTACGTACGGTCGGTCATGGCGTTCTCCCGGCGTAGTGAGGGGCGGTGGGGGGCGGCGTGTACGTTCCGTCCTTCCGTCCACGGTGCCCGAAGGGCCGCCACTCCGCATTCCCGCAAAAGCGGACATAAGATCATGTACTCGACCGTGTTCCGGTGGATGCGCTGGAGCCAGGGTCTGCGAGCGACGGCGTGCAAGCGAAGACGTGTGAGTGATGACGGAGGAAGCGCGTGGACCGCCTTTCCGGCCGCTGGCCCGTCCCCGTCCGCTTCGTCCCGCTGGCCGTCGTCCTGATCGGCGTCTGCTTCGACCTCCTCACCCCCGTCGACTACCACGGCGGACCGCTGCTCGCCGTGGCCTGCGTGGCGGCCGGGGCGACGCTCTCGTTCGGCTCCACTCTGCTGCTCTCCGCCGTCTCCCTCGGGGCGATGGTCGGGCTGACGGTGTGGCACGGGTCCTTCGGCCACGTCCTGGGCGCCGCCGAGATCGCCAACGTGTTCCTCGCGGGTCTCATCGGCCTCGGCGTGAACCGGCTGATCGACCGCTACGGCCGGAGCCTGGCCACCGTGCGGACGGTGGCGGAGGCCGCCCAGCGCGCCATCCTGCCCACCCCGCCCGAGCGGATGGGCCCGCTGGACATCGCGGTCCGCTACCGCGCCGCGCAGAGCGAGGCGCGGATCGGCGGCGATGTCTACGCCGTCGAGGACACCCCGTTCGGCACCCGGCTGCTGATCGGCGATGTGCGCGGCAAGGGGCTGGGCGCGGTCGGGGCGGTGTCGGTGCTGCTCGGCGCCTTCCGGGAGGCCGCCGAGTGGGCGGCCGACCTGCCGGAGTTGGCGGAACGGCTGGAGCACTCGCTGATCCGCGAAGGGGTCCGCCGGGCGGGTGAGGACCAGACGGAGGGCTTCACGACGGCGCTGCTCGCCGAGTTCTCCGCGGACTGCCGCACGCTTCGGCTGCTCAACCGCGGCCACCCCGCTCCGTATCTGCTGGTCGGCGGCACGGTGTCGGCCCTGGACGCCGCCGAGCCGGATCTGCCGCTCGGCATGGGCGGGCTCAACGGCTCCCGCTCGGCGCCGGACGCCCACCCGCTGCCGCCCGGCGGCACCCTGCTGCTGGTCACCGACGGGGTGACGGAGGCCCGCGACAAGGCCGGGGTGTTCTACGACCCCGTCGTACGACTGGCCGGCCGCGGGCCGTTCCAAGGTCCGCGGGAGGTGATCGACGCGCTGGTGTGCGACGTCGAGGAGTGGTCCGGCGGCCGCGGTACGGACGACATGGCCGTACTGGCCGTCAGCTACCACTGACCGGACCGGTGGTGGGCCGGTCCTCAGGGGGGTGAGTCGGCGCGGTTGGGCCAGGTGCGCCACAACATGCGACGTACGGATGAATCGCGTGAAGATCTCCGTATGGACGACCAGCGCGAGGCGCTCCCGGCTCCGGTCCTGCGCATGGCGCGGTGGTGCGCGGCGATCCTGCTGGGCGCCGCCGTCGTCGCGCTCGGGCTGTGGGTGTGCGTCGAACTGCGCGCGGCCGTCGTCCCCGTACTCCTCGCGCTGCTGGGCGCCGCGCTGCTCGGGCCGTTCGCCCGGCAGCTCGTGGCGCGCGGGCTGCCCCGGGCCGCGGCGGCGGCGCTGACCTGTGTGGTCCTGATCGCGGTCGTCGTCTTCGCCGGGTGGGTGATGGTCCACACCCTGGTGACCAACGCCGCCCAGCTCTCCGCCTCCCTCGAAGAGGCGGGTCAGCAGCTCGCCGACGATCTCGGCTCGGCCGGCGACACGATGAACAGCGCCGCGCAGGGACTCAACAGCCTCGGCGCGCAGCTGGGCGGTGCGGTGGCCAAGGGCTTCGTCAGCGGGCTGGGTGTGGCGGCGCAACTCCTCATGGGGCTCGTGCTGATGCTCGCGATGCTGTTCTTCCTGCTGCGTGACGGCGACCGGTTGCCGGGCGCGGTCCGCACGGCGCTGCCGGGCCCTGTGGCGGAACGACTGCTATGGGTCGGGCGGCGCGCGTTCGCCGCGATGTCCGGCTACATGCGGGGTACGACGATCATCGCCGCGATCGATGCGGCGTTCATCCTGATCGGGCTCGCCGCCCTGCGCGTACCCGGCGCTCCGGGGCTCGCCGTGCTGGTCTTCGTCGGCGCGTACGTGCCCTACGTGGGTGCCTTCCTGTCCGGAACGGTCGCGGTGCTCGTCGCTTTCGCCGACCAGGGGCTGGGGACCGCGCTGTGGACGCTCGGGGTGATCCTCGCCGTGCAGACGATCGAGGGCGCGGTGCTGCAACCCGTGGTCCAGAGCCGTACGGTCCGGCTGCACCCGGCCGCCGTGATGCTCGCCGTCACGGCGGGCGCGGCGGCGGGCGGACTGCTCGGCACCCTGATGGCCGTACCGGTGGCGGCGGCCGCCTTCGGCGTGCTGTCCGAACTGCGGGACGAGCGGCGGGCGGAGCCACCTGAGCCGCCGGGACCTCCCGAGGCGGCGGTCGCGGAGGAGTAGAGCAGGAGTAGAGCAGAAGTAGGGCAGGAGTAGGGCTGGCACTACCGCGCCCGTCCCGCCCCGGCGCCTACCGTGGCCGGGTGCAGCCCCTGAACACGCAGAACGCAACTCCACTTCCGCGCCCGCGCCCGCTCCCGAGCGCCTGGCAGGCGATGGCCGACCCCGCGTTCGTCCTGTCCGGCCGGCCGTGGCGGTCCGCGGCGTATCTCCTCACCGGCGGACTCGCGGGCGCCGTCACGTGTGCCGTCCTGGTCCTGGGCACGGCCGTCGGCGGATCGCTCGCGCTCGTCCTCGTCGGGCTGCCACTGCTGGCCGCACTCGCCCTGGCGGGCCTGCCGTTCGGTGCGCTGGAACGCCGCAGGATGCGCTGGATCGACCCCCGGCCCGCGCCCAGCCCGCACCGGACCCCGGACCGCACCGGCCTCACGGCCTGGGCGCGGCTGCGGTTCCGGGAGCGCGCCACGTGGTGGGAGCTGGGCTACACGGTGCTCACCGCGTTCGTCCTGTGCTGGTGCGATCTGCTCGTCCTCGGGTTCGCCCTCGCCGTTCCCGGTGCGCTGATGGCCACGCCCGCACTACTGGCCACCGAGGGCGAGGTGCACGTGCTCAAGACGCTGCACATCGACTCGTACGGCAACGCCTGGGCGCTCGCGCTCCTCGGGGCCGTGCTGCTGGTCGCCTTCTCCTATCCGCTGACGGCGTTCGCCGGGGTACGGGCCGAGCTCGCCCGTTTCCTGCTGGTGCCCGGCGACGACAGCTCACAGCGGCGGATCACCGAGCTCACCGACTCGCGGGTCCGGCTCGTCGACGCCTTCGAGGCCGAACGGCGCCGCATCGAACGCGATCTGCACGACGGTGCGCAGCAGCGTCTCGTGGCGCTCTCCATGACGCTCGGCCTGGCCCGTCTCGACGCGCCGCCCGGCAGCCGGCTCGCCGGGCAACTGGCGGTCGCGCACCGGGAAGCCGGCCAGGTCCTCACCGAACTGCGCGAACTCATCAACGGCATCCACCCGCAGATCCTCACCGACCGCGGCCTGCCCGACGCCGTCGCCGACGCCGCGGACCGCTCCCCGGTGCCCGTCGACGTCTCCTTCGACCTCCCGGGCCGACTGCCCGACGCCGTCGAGACCGCCGCCTACTTCGCGGTCTGCGAGGCCCTGGCCAACGTCGCCAAACACAGCGGCGCCACCCGCGCCACCGTGACCGGCGGCCACGACGGCACCCACCTCGACGTACGGATCCACGACAACGGACGCGGCGGCGCCGGCCGGCCGGCCGGGCCTCCGGCAGACCCCGCGAAGCAGGGCGGCACGGGTCTCACCGGCCTCGCCGACCGTGTCTCCGTCGTGGCCGGCACCCTCGACGTCACCAGCCCACCGGGCGGCCCCACCTTGCTGCACATCCGCATCCCGGCCCCGGCCGCACCGAGGCCTACACGTCGAGCGTGATCCTGCCGCCCTCGGACGCTGCCCTGGAGACGCAGATCAGCATGTTCGTGTCCGTGCGGCGGGCCGTCGGGCTGCCCGCGTGGGCCACTTCGCCCGCCAGGACCGGGAGGCGGCAGGTGCCGCAGAAGCCCTGGCGGCAGGAGTAGCCGGTTTCGGGGCGCTGTTCGGCGAGGACGGAGAGGGCGGAGCGGTCGGCGGGGACGGGGAGGACCGGGCCGTCGGGGCCGAGTTGGAGTTCGAAGGGGGTGCCGTCGACGACCGGGGCCGCCGCGAAGCGCTCGAAGTGGAGGCCGCCGGCGCCGGTCGTGGGGAACGCGTCGCGCACGGCGGTGATGAGGGGCGGGGGTCCGCAGAAGTAGACGGAGGTGCCGCGGCCCGCTCCGGACAGCAGTTGTTCGGGGGTGGGGATGCCGTCCGTGTCGTCGGTGCGGACGGTGACCCGGCCGGAGGCACCGGCCATCGCGCCGATGGCGTCGATCTCGTCGAGGAACGGCAGGGTCGCGCGGCTGCGGCCGGTGTAGACGAGCCGCCAGTCGGCGCCCGCCGCGGCGGCGGCGCGGACCATGGGGAGGATCGGGGTGATGCCGATGCCGCCCGCGATGAACAGGCAGGCGCCGCCCGGTGCGTAGGCGAAGGCGTTGCGCGGGCCGTGGGCGCGCAGTTCGGTGCCGGGGGTCAGCGTCTCGTGGATCTCGCGGGAGCCGCCGTCGCCGTGCGCGAGGCGCCGTACGGCGATCCGGTACGTGGTCCGGTCGGCGGGGTCGCCGCAGAGGGAGTACTGGCGGCGGCGCCCCGACGGCAGGTCGAGGTCCAGATGCGAACCCGGGTGCCAGCCCGGCAGCGGGCTGCCGTCAGCTGCTGTGAAGCGCAGGCTGACGACGTCCTCGGCCTCCTGCCGCACCTCGGTGACGACGAGCCGCAGCGAGCGGTCGACCGGGCGTGGCTCGCGGCGCTTGCGGCGGGCGCTCTGCCACAGCAGGAAGGGTGTGACGCGCGCCAGCAGGGCGAGGATCGGGTCCGGGCGCGGGTCGGTGGCGCTGCGTGGTGGCGGCGTCCGCAGGTCGTCCCCGGTCCCGGCTCCGGTCCTGGTCCGTGACCCGGTCCTGGTCTCTGTCCCGGTCTCTGTCTCGGTGCTCACGTTCGGTCCTTCGACGAGTGGAACAGGTCAGCGGTGGGCGGCGCGCGCGGCGGGCGAGGCGGCGAGGTAGGCGACGGCCTGGGTCGTCGAGCCGTACTGCGAGGGGTGGTAGCCGGGGCGCAGATAGCCGAAGTACAGCCGCACCAGGCTCTTCGGGCTCGGCAGCACGCCCTTGCGCGAGGCCCGGAACCAGTCGCGGAAGCGCGGCTTGTCGCGGCCCGCGATGCGCTCGGGGTCGGCGGCCATCAGGTAGCGCAGGCCCCGGACCCACCAGTAGACGAGGACGGGGAAGGCGACGACATGGGCGCGGACGCGGTTGCGGTAGCGGCCGTCGAGGTGCGTGAACAGGTCGTAGGCGACCGCGCGGTGTTCGACCTCCTCCGCGCCGTGCCAGCGGTACAGGTCGAGGATCTCGGGGTTGTGGTCGGTGCGGTCGATCGCTTCGGCGTTGAGGATCCAGTCACCGAGGTACGCGGTGACGTGCTCGATCGCCGCGATGATCGCGATCCGGTCGATGATCCAGCCCTGCGCCTTCTTCCCGGTCAGCTCCCGGTCGCCGAGCATCTTGCTGAAGAACCAGCGCAGTTGGTCGGTGTAGGGCGAGGTGTCGAAGCCGACCTTCCTGAAGTGCGTGAGGACGGTCTGGTGCGAGGCGGAGTGCGTCGCCTCCTGGCCGATGAACCCGATGACGTCCTCGCGCAGCCGGTCGTCCTTGATCATCGGGACGGCCTGCTGGAAGACCGTGATGAACCAGTCCTCGCCCTCGGGCAGCAGGATGTTCAGCACGTTCGCGAAGTGCGTGGTGAACGGGTCGCCGTCGATGTAGTGCATCGGCAGGCCCGTCCAGTCCCACTGGACATCGCGGGGGGTGAGAACCAGGTTGTCCGGTTCGGTCGCGGTCATTCCTGCCCTGCCTTCCGTGCGGCGGTCGTCCTTGCGGCGGTCCGCTCGGGCGTCGTCACGCCCGGCGTCCGGTCGATCCGGTCGATGAGCCGTGCCGTGAACTCCGCGACCAGATCGGGGCGGAACGCGGGCAGCCAGTGCCCGCCGTCCACGATGTGGATCTCGGTGTCCGGCGCCCAGTCGGTGATCTCGGTCTGCCACGGCACGAGCACGAACATGTCCCGCCGGGGCGCGAGGACCTGCGCGGGCAGCGCGGCGTGGCGGGTCCGGGGCCGGAGGGTGCGGGGCAGCACATTGGCCCGGTAGAGCTTGAGTCCCGCACGGTTGCGGGCGGCCAGTCCCGGGCCGTAGCCGGCCGGCGGCTCACCCGTCTCCAGCCGCTGCGCGGCCTTGGTCACCGCGTCGAGGAGTCCCGCGCGGCAGGCGAGTTCCGCGATGCCGGGCAGATGGAAGAAGCCCACGTAGCCGGAGGCGAGCGACTGCCGGGTGAAGTGCCAGAGCTTGCGCGGGCTCGGGCGTAGCTGCGCCCGGAACCAGCGGCCGGTGTGGTCCAGGTCCGGGCCGGAGATCGAGGTCAGCGACGCGAAGCGGTGGGCGGTCGCCGGCACGGTCACCGTGTGCCAGCTCTGCACGGAGCCCCAGTCGTGCGCCAGGACGTGCACGGGCGCGTCCGGGCTGACGGCGTCGGCGACGGCGGTGAGGTCGGCGGCGAGCTGCGGGAGCCGGTAGTCCTGGTTCCTGCGCGGTACGCCGGAGGCCCCGGAGCCGCGCACGTCGTACGTCACCACGTGGAAGCGGTCCGCGAGGCGCCGCACGACGCCGTCCCAGACACCGTGGTCGTCGGGGAAGCCGTGCACGCACACGACCGTCGGTGCGGCCGGTTCGCCGTGTTCGTAGACGGCCAGCCGGACGCCGTCCGAGGCCGTGACCCATCGCTGCGACATGGCGGTCACGATGGCAGCTTGTTGACGCCGTGTCTACTAGTGGGCGGAGACTCGTCCGGCCGGATCCGCCGGGCGGGAAACGGGGTCCGCGGGCGGAGTACCGGGCCCACTCCCGGACGACCCGGGGCATACCGACCGGCCGTTGCCCCATCGAGACGCTTCCGCAATTCCTCCGATGCCTCCGTCACGGGCCGGCGTTCGTCACAGGGGCAAAGGCCGACGAGTCCGTGGGGGAATCGCATGAAGCGGTACGAGCAGCGGTACGGCAAGGGGTACGGGACGCGCTCCGGAACGCAGGACGGGACGCGTTCCGTAACGCAGGACGGCAAGCGGGCGGGGAAGCGGGCCGGGAACGCGCGCCGGGTCGCCGTGGCGGCGGCGGTCGCCGGCGGGCTGCTGCTCGCCGGGTGCAGCAGCGGAACCCCCGACGCGTCGCGGAACGGCAGCGCCGACCGAGCCCCCGTACGACCGGCGCCCGCACCGCCGAACCTGAACGGCGGACCGGCCGCGTCGGCGGCCCCGGGCGGAGCGGCCAAGGACAGCTCCGGCGAAGCGCAGAAGCACAGCCAGGCGGTGCCCAGCTATCTGTCCACCTTCGCGCTGGACGTCGACACCGCCTCGTACGGCTACGCCCGACGCACCCTGGCCGGCGGCCGGCTGCCGGCCCCCGAGACCGTGCGCCAGGAGGAGTTCGTCAACAGCTTCCGGCAGGACTACCCGCAGCCCGAGGGCGACGGATTCACCGTCACCACCGACGGCGCCCGCACGGACGGCGAGGGCATCTACACCAAGAACGACACCCCGAACGACGTCAAGGGCACCGACAGCGAGGGCAGTTGGTCGCTGCTGCGCGTCGGCCTGGCGACCCGCTCCGCGCAGAGCGGGAGCCGGCCGCCCGCCGCCATGACGTTCGTCGTGGACGTCTCCGGCTCGATGGCCGAGCCCGGCAGGCTCGACCTCGTGAAGCAGGCGCTCGGCAGCTCCATCGACTCGCTGCGCCCGGAGGACTCCCTCGCCATCGTCACCTTCAGCGGCGAGGCGCGGGTGGAACTGCCGATGACCCGGCTGGGCAGGGTCGAGAGCCGCGGCCGGATCCACTCGGTCGTCGACGGCCTGGAGCCGCGCGACGAGACCAACCTCGCCGCAGGCGTGCAGGCGGGCTACAACGAGGCGGTCAAGGCCGCACGGCCCGGCGTCACCAACCGCGTCGTGCTGCTCTCCGACGGCCTCGCCAACTCCGGTGACACCACCGCCGCCGCGATCCTCGACCGGATCGGGACGGCCCGGCACGACCACGGCATCACGCTGTTCGGGGTGGGCGTGGGCAGCCAGTACGGCGACAAGCTGATGGAACAGCTCGCCGACAAGGGCGACGGGCACACGAGTTACGTCTCGGAGCCCGAAGCGGCCCGCAGGCTCTTCACCGAGCAACTGCCCGCCAATGTGGACCTCAGGGCCCGCGACGCCAAGGCGCAGGTCGCCTTCGACCCGCAGACCGTCAGCGAGTACCGGCTGATCGGCTTCGACGACCGGACCGTCGCCAACGGGGACTTCCGCAACGACGCGGTGGACGGCGGCGAGGTCGGCCCCGGGCACACCGTCACGGCCCTGTACTCGGTCCACCTCAAGCCCGGTGCCTCGGGCCACGTCGCCACCGCCACCGTCCGGTGGCTCGACCCGTCCACCCGGGCTCCGCACGAGCAGTCCGGCACGATCGAGGCCGCCGCGCTCACGTCCCCGCTCTGGACCGCCGCCCCGAAGCGGCTGCAGGTCGACGCCCTGGCGGCCTACTTCGCCGACTGGCTGCGCAACCGCGGCGACGCCGACCGCCTCCCCGGCGCCCCGGAGCTGCCGGTCCTCGCCGAGCACGCCACCACCCTGGCGAGCAGCACCGAGGACCCGGCCGTCCGGGACCTCTCCCAGGCGGTGACGCAGGCACGGCACCTGACGGGCTGACGGGCTGACGGACCGACGGACCGAACGGGCTCGGAAAGCGCTACTGGCGGCCGCCGAGTACGGCGCGGTCGGCCGCCTCGGTGCCGTGCGTCCAGCCTTCGTGGTCGCGGCCCTTGAGCCGGTGCGAGGTGGTGGTGGGGAACATGCGGGTGGTGGTGTCGCGGACCGCGACATCCCGCGCGGCGAGAGCCGGCAGCAGGCGTTCCGCCGGGAGGTCGGGGGCGTGGGTGGCCTGCTCGGTGGCGTCGGCGAGGCGTTCGCGGATACGGCCGGCGTAGGCGATGAGGAAGGACTGCCGGAAGTCCTTGGAGCGCGAACCACCGTGCCGGGCCTTGCCGTTGCGGCCCTTCCCCGAGCCGTTCCCCGAGCCGTTCCCCGCACCCTTCGCGGTGCGCAGCATGGCGGCGTCCGCTTGGACGAGCAGCGAGGTGTAGAGCAGCTCGACGGCCTCCAGGTCGGGCTCGAAACCGACGACCGTCGAGAAGCCGACGTCGCCCGCCCACACCGCCTGGCAGCGGTTGGCCGCCGCCACGGCGTCGAGGAGCAGCGCCTTGGCGCCCTCGTAGGGCTGGTCGATGCCGATACGGCAGGCTCCCGGACCGTCGGAGCCGCCCGCGCCCGCGTCCGAGGCGATGAGGGCCTCGTCGATGCTGTGCCGGGCCATCAGTTGCTGGGCCTTCGAGCTGAGGGCCTCGGCCTCCTCCGGGAAGTCGGTGGATTCGGCCTTGGCGAGCAGGGCGCGGATCCGGCCGAGCAGCGGGGCCGCGTGGCGGTGGGCGGCTGCGCAGGCCGCCGTGGGCGCCGCCACCGGCGTGATGCGGGGCAGCCGTCCGAGCAGCCGCAGCAGTTCCATGACGGAGACGGCGGCGGAGAAGCCGTCGAGCCGTTCGCGGCGGCCGTGGGCGGCGAGGAGCGTGCCGTCGCCGTTCCACGGGCCGGCCGCCGCCAGCTCGGCGAGCTGGGCGGCCCAGCGCGGGTCCTTGGACGCGGCCGCCGCGGGGGCCGTGCGGGCCTCGGCGGTGATCAGGTCGGCGGCGAGGCGGGCGTGCCCGTCCGTGAGCCTGCGGCGCGCGATACGCACCACGTCGGCGGGCTGCCAGCCGCGGGTCCAGCAGGACCGTACGAGCCGGTCGGTGAGCGCGAGCAGCGCGTCGTTCGCGGCGGAAGCGGCTCCCGAGGCGGCGGGACCGGAGCCGGCAGCGGCCAGGGCCGAGGCGCTGAGGTCGACGGCGTCCTCGGCGTCGGCGTCCGCCGCGTTGAGCGCGCGGAGGTACGCCCGCTCGATCACGTCTGCCACGTCGTTCTCCGCCACGTCCGCCACGTCCGCCGCCTCGCCCTTCAGCTCTCCCACCCGGTCTCCCATTCTGCGGGAGAGCCGGGAGCGGGAGAACCGGGAGCTACTCGCCCTGGGCGATCTCCACGCTCTCGTGGAGATCGGTGGCGGCCTCGACGGCCGCCGCCGCGGACACCAGGAGACAGCCGGCGAGGAGGGCGGCCACGAGGCGCCGGCCACGGGCCTGCCGCAGTCCGGCCGGCGGTGTGGCGTGCAGGAGCGCCGCGACGCGGCGTGGGACGGGGCCCGTGGTGGCGGCGAGCGCGGCGCTGGGGCGGGCCGAGCCGGTCGTGCGGGCCGCCAGGGCGGCGCGGCCGACCGCGCGGGCCGCGAGCCGGCGGTCGCCGACGGCGGACGCGGCGGACTCGTCGGCCCAGCGCTCCAGCGCGTACGAGAGCGGCGCCCGCAGCCCGCGCCGCAGCGGATGGCAGGAGGCGGCGAGCGCGG
>NZ_JAPVLS010000003.1:183833-251738 GCF_027158125.1 Streptomyces sp. H39-C1 | reverse complement strand
CAGCCGGTCGATCATCAACGCCTCATCCGGACCCGAAGCAGGCCGAGCCCGCAGCAATGTCGGCACCATCCACCCCCAGCGCACTCCTCAACACACCGTGTATACCCATAAGTTGAGGAATTCAGCATTAGCAACCGCTGGTCGACGACGGGCCCCAGGGGTACGGGACGTCCGGTGCGGAGTCAGGAGGTGCCGCCTGCGGCGGTGATGACGCCCGCGCCCGCCTTCTTGGCGAGTGCGGCGGGCAGCCCGGCGGCGGGCTCCAGGCCCGCCGTCAGCTTGGGTGTCCAGTTCACGGACGTCTTGATCTTCTTGGCGGAGTGCTCGGCGTTGTATGCGGCGACGAGGTCGGTCACGGTGCCGTTGACCAGGTTGCCGCTGCCCGCCACCGAGCCGGTCCCGTCCCCGCTGAGCAGTTGTGAGGCCTTCCGGTCGCCGGACAGGGCCCAGTAGTTGTTCTGGGCGACGACCTGGGCCTTGGCGCGTGCGTTGACGCTGTAGCCGTGGGTGTAGTTGTTGAGCGTCGCCGTGTCGTAGTAGTTGTCGTACAGGTGTATCTGGCCGACCCGGGCGAGCGGGGCGCGCTGGACGATGCCCTGGAAGACGTTGTGGTGGAGCGTCACCCGCAGCCTGGTGTCCTTGTCGCTGCTGCCGATGAGCATGGTCTTGTCGTGGTTGGCGAACCGGTTGTACTCGACGGTGACGAGGTCGGAGGCGTTGGTGATGTCCAGGGCGCCGTCGTGGACCTGGTACTCGCGCCCGAAGTAGGACGGGTTCGCCCTGTCGTAGTGCGGGCCGTCGCCGAAGGTGTTGTGGTCGGCCCACACGTGCGTGGAGCCGCGCACCGTGACCGCGTCGTACTGGGAGTTCCAGTTCCCGGTCGAGCCGTCGGTCGGGTCCCACTGGGGGAAGCAGTCACGAGTGTCGGTGAGGTTGAGGTTGCGGATGATGACGTTGTCCGCGTTCTTCACCTGGAGGCTGCCGCCGACGATCGCCGCACCCGAGCCGGGCACGCCGACGATCGTGGTGCGGGAGGGGACGGTCAGGACCACGCGCGCGGCCTGCCGGTCCTGCGCCGCGTCGCGTGCCGACTCCTGCTGGCCGGTGGGCAGTTTGCCGCGGCCCCAGGTCGCCGGGTCGTAGGCCTTGAGGTAGGCGCTGAGCGAGTAGCCGGTGCCGGCGGCGTAGTCCGCGCAGCCGAGGGTCTTGCCCGAGTCGTCGGTGTTGGCGTCGACGACGCCCTTGACCTGGATGATCCGTGGCGCGCCGATGGGGCCGGCCTTGAGAGCCTTGGCCAGTTGGGCCCTGGTGGAGACGGTGAAGGTGTGAGCGGTGTCGGCGGTCTGGCCGCCGGTGGTGCCCGAGCCGGTGGCGGCCCAGCCGTCGTCGGCGGGCAGGGCCGCATGCGCGAGGTCGACGGCGGCGGCGCCGGCGCCCGTGGTCAAGGGCACGACGGCGAGGCCGGCGGCCGCCAGGGAGGCGACGCCGATCAGTGCCATCAGGCGTCGGGACGGCTTGCGGCGGTGCAAGGGGGCAGACACGTGAAGTCGTTCCTCCGGTGCGAAGTGAGGGTTCGGCTCTTCAGTTGCCACGGCTGCCCGGAAGGTTGCCGCCGATCAGGAGATTTCTTCGCCGGAGATGCCCGATGGCTGAACCGGAGCCGTCGCGGAACCCCGGCCGTTGTCGATTTGTGACCAGCGCGGAGCATTGACGCCACCTCTTGTTAACGCTCACACTCTGGGGGTCGGTAACCTCGGTGCAACATTCCGGGGTGGTCGGCTGCGCGTCGGAGACCAGCCCCACTCGTTGTACCCCACGGCTCCACCATCTTGAACGGAAAGCGCGACCCATGAGTGTTAACGCTAACAATTCCTCTCGGCCCGGCTACGTCCTGGGGATCGACTACGGCACGCTCTCCGGCCGCGCCGTCGTCGTCCGCGTCTCGGACGGTGCCGAAGTCGGCAGCGCCGTCCATGCGTACGCACACGCGGTGATCGACGACCGGTTGCCCGGTACCGACGCCCCGCTTCCACCGGACTGGGCGCTCCAGCATCCCGAGGACTGGCTGGACGTGATCCGGCGAGCCGTCCCCGAGGCCATCGCCGCGGCCGGGATCGACCCCGCCGCGGTGATCGGCGTCGGCACCGACTTCACGGCCTCCACCTGCCTTCCCACCAGCGCCGACGGCACCCCGCTCTGCCTCCGTCCGGAGCTGGGATCCCGGCCGCACGCCTGGCCGAAGCTATGGAAGCACCATGCCGCCCAGCCTCAGGCCGACCGGATCACCGCGCTCGCCCATGAGCGCGGTGAGGACTGGATCGCCCGCTATGGCGGTCTGATCTCCTCCGAGTGGCAGTACGCCAAGGCGCTGCAGGTACTGGAGGAGGACCCGGACACCTACGGGCGCACCGACCGCTGGATCGAGGCGGCGGACTGGATCGTCTGGCAGCTCACCGGCGTCGAGACCCGCAACACCTGTACGGCCGGCTACAAGGGCATCCACCAGAACGGCGGCTACCCGGCGACCGAGTACCTGGCCGCTCTCCACCCCGACTTCGCGGACTTCGCGCGGACCCGGCTGGAGCATCCGCTCTCCCCGCTGGGCGGCCGGGCCGGCGGCCTGACGGCCCGGGCCGCCGCCTGGACGGGACTCCCGGAAGGCATCGCCGTCGCGGTCGGCAACGTGGACGCCCACGTCACCGCCCCGGCGGCGCGGTCGGCCGGAGCCGGCGAGCTGCTCGCCGTGATGGGCACCTCCACCTGCCACATCCTCAACGGCGAGAAGGTCGCCGAGGTCCCCGGCATGTGCGGAGTGGTCGACGGAGGAGTGGTCGACGGGCTGTGGGGTTACGAAGCCGGGCAGAGCGGCGTCGGCGACATCTTCGGTTGGTACGTCGAGCACGGTGTCCCGCCCGTCTTCCACGAACAGGCCGTCGCCGAGGACATCAGCGTGCACGAGCTGCTGACCCGGCTGGCCGCCGGTCAACCGGTCGGCGGGCACGGCCTGGTGGCGCTCGACTGGTGGAACGGCAACCGCTCGGTGCTGGTCGACCACCGGCTCTCCGGAGTGCTGGTCGGTGCCACGCTGGCCACCCGACCGCCGGACATCTACCGCGCGCTGCTCGAGTCGACCGCCTTCGGCACCCGGGTCATCGTCGAGGCCTTCGAGAAGTCCGGCGTCCCCGTCACCCGCTTCACGGTGGCCGGAGGCCTCACCAGGAACGCGCTGCTGATGCAGATCTACGCGGACGTGCTGCGCCGTCCGCTGAGCGTCGCCGCCTCCGAACAGGCGCCGGCGCTGGGCTCCGCCATCCACGCGGCGGTGGCGGCCGGGGCGTACGAGAACGTGCAGGCCGCGGCCGAGCAGATGGGGCGCGTGCACCGGGACCAGTACCTCCCGGACGCGGCCCGCGCCGACGCGTACGACCGGCTGTTCGCCGAGTACCTCGCCCTGCACGACCTGCTCGGCGGCGAGCACAGGGGCGTGCTGCACCGACTGCGCGAGTTGCGCAACGAGACCAGCACCTCTGTCGCCAACTGACCCGTACGGAAGGCCGCCATCATGACCGACCCCACGATCGACCCCGCGACCGCCGCCGCGATCCAGCTGATTCGGCAGCAGGTCAGCGACCTGCACCAGGAACTCGTCCGGTACCGGCTCGTGGTGTGGACCGCCGGAAACGTCTCGGCCCGCGTGCCGGGACACGACCTGATGGTCATCAAACCCAGCGGTGTCTCCTACGAGGACCTGACCCCCGAGAACATGATCGTCTGCGATCTGTACGGCCAGGTCGTCGAAGGTACGCACAACCCGTCCTCGGACACCGCCGCCCACGCCTACGTCTACCGCAACATGCCCGAGGTGGGGGGCGTGGTGCACACGCACTCCACGTACGCCACCGGCTGGGCGGCCCGCGGTGAGGCGGTGCCCTGCGTCGTCACCGCGATGGCGGACGAGTTCGGCGCGGAGATACCCGTCGGCCCGTTCGCGCTGATCGGCGACGACTCGATCGGCCAGGGCATCGTCGCCACCCTCAAGGGCCACCGATCGCCCGCCGTGCTGATGCAGAGCCACGGCGTGTTCACCATCGGCAAGGACGCGAAGGCAGCCGTCAAGGCGGCCGTGATGTGCGAGGACGTGGCCCGCACCGTTCACATCTCCCGACAGCTCGGGGAACCGGTGGGCATCGCCGCACCGGACATCGACTCGCTCTACGACCGCTATCAGAACGTATACGGCCAGCAGCCCGCCGGCCGCGAAGGAGTCCAGGAATGAAGTCGCTCGAAGGCCGCGAAGTCTGGTTCCTCACCGGAAGCCAGGGACTCTACGGGCAGGACACCCTCCGGCAGGTCGCCGAACAGTCCCAGCAGATCGCCGAGGCACTCAACGACGGCCCGGACATAGCGGTCCGGGTGGTGTGGCTGCCTGTACTCACCGACGCGGAAGCGATCCGGCGGGTCTGCCTCGACGCCAACGCCGCCGACGACTGCGTCGGGGTGGTCGCCTGGATGCACACGTTCTCCCCGGCCAAGATGTGGATCGCCGGCCTCGACGCCCTCCGCAAGCCGATGCTGCACCTGCACACCCAGGCCAACAGGGCGCTGCCGTGGGGCTCCATCGACATGGACTTCATGAACCTCAACCAAGCGGCGCACGGGGACCGTGAGTTCGGGTACATCCAGTCCCGTCTCGGGGTGGCCCGCAAGACAGTCGCCGGGCACGTCAGCGACCCGTCGGTGGCCCTGCGGATCGGGTCCTGGGCCCGTGCCGCGGTCGGTCATGCGGCGCTGCGCAGCCTGCGGGTGGCACGGTTCGGCGACAACATGCGGGACGTCGCGGTCACCGAGGGCGACAAGGTCGAGGCGCAGCTGCGGTTCGGCGTCTCGGTCAACACCTACGGCGTCAACGACCTGGTCGCCGTGGTCGACGCGGTGACCGACGCTGATGTCACCGAGCTGACCAAGGAGTACCAGGAGACCTACCGGGTCGCGCCTGAGCTGCGCTCAGGAGCGGAGCGGCACGACGCGCTGCGGTACGCGGCGCGGATCGAACTCGGCATGCGCGAGTTCCTCACCGACGGCGGTTTCCAGGCGTTCACCACCAACTTCGAGGACCTCGGAGGGCTGCGCCAGCTGCCCGGTCTGGCCGTGCAGCGCCTGATGGCGGACGGCTATGGCTTCGGCGGCGAGGGGGACTGGAAGACCGCGGCGCTGCTGCGCACGCTGAAGGCGATGTCCGCCGGTCTGCCCGGAGGGACCTCGTTCATGGAGGACTACACGTACCACCTGGAGGCGGGGCAGGAGGTCATCCTCGGCGCGCACATGCTCGAGGTCTGTCCGTCGATCGCCGCCGAGGTCCCCTCGTGCGAGATCCATCCCTTGGGCATCGGCGGCCGGGAGGACCCGGTCCGGCTGGTCTTCGAAGCCGCCCCGGGCCCGGCGGTGGTCGTCGGCCTCGCCGACATGGGGGACCGGTTCCGGCTGGTCGCCAACGAGATCGACGTGGTCACCGCCGCCGAGCCGCTGCCGAATCTCCCCGTGGCGCACGCGGTGTGGAAGCCGCAGCCCGACCTGCGGACCTCGACCGAGGCGTGGCTCACGGCCGGCGGCCCGCACCACACCGTGCTCTCCAGCGCCGTCGGCACGGAGGAGCTCGAGGACTTTTCGGAGATGGCCGGAGCGGAACTCCTGGTCATCGACGCGGAGACCACGATCCGCCAGTTCACCAAGGAGATCCGCTGGAACCAGGCGTACCACCGTCTGGCGCGAGGTTTCTGAGCGGCTTCGGCCGACATCGCAGGCGTACCACCCAGGTCATACATCGCAGGGTTTTTCCCGCCTCAAAGGAGAGTGCACGATGTCCCTCACTGCCACCACCCCAGCAAGACCCCGCACGCGCAAGACCGCCGCGACCCTTCTGGCCGTCGCGCTGTGCATGTCCCTCGCCGCCTGCGGCGGGGCGGGCAAGAAGGCACCCGCCGGCAGCGGCACGGACGCGAACGGCGCCAAGAAGCTGGTCTTCGGATTCTCCCAGGTCGGATCCGAGAGCGGCTGGCGTGCCGCCAACACCAAGTCCATCCAGGACGCGGCGAAGGCCGCCGGCTTCGAGCTCAAGTTCTCCGACGCGCAGCAGAAGCAGGAGAACCAGATCGCCGCGATCCGCACCTTCATCCAGCAGAAGGTGGACGTCATCGGCTTCTCACCGGTGGTCGTCACGGGCTGGGACACCGTACTGAAGGAAGCCAAGGCCGCCGGCATCCCGGTGATACTCACCGACCGGGCGATCGACACCCAGGACAAGACCCTCTACAAGACCTTCATCGGGTCGGATTTCGTCAAGGAGGGGACCGCCGCCGGCCAGTGGCTGGTCGACGCGGAGAAGAGCGGGACCGGCACGGTGAACATAGCGGAGCTCGAAGGCACCACCGGCTCCGCCCCGGCGATCGACCGCAAGAAGGGGTTCGAGGACCTGGTCCTGAAGGATCCCCGGTTCAAGCTGGTCGCGGACCAGACCGGTGACTTCACCCGCGCCAAGGGCAAGGAGGTCATGACGGCCTTCCTGAAGGCGCACAAGGACATCAACATCCTCTTCGCGCACAACGACGACATGGCGATGGGCGCCATCCAGGCGATCGAGGAGGCGGGGCTCAAGCCCGGCAAGGACATCCGCATCGTCTCGATCGACGGGGTCAAGGACGCCTTCCAGGCGATGGTCGACGGCAAGATCGAGGTCGTCGTCGAGTGCAATCCGCTGATCGGCCCGCAGGTCATGGATCTCGTGCGGAAGCTCAAGGACAAGGCCGAGGTGCCGGCCCGGGTCGAGTCCAAGGAAGGCGTCTTCACCAAGGACAAGGCAGCTGCCGAACTCCCCAACCGCCAGTACTGATCGGCCAGTACTGCTCCGGCGATCCGGGACGGGGGCGCCCCAGGCGGGCGCCCCGGACCCGGCCGGAGCCGACCAGCGGCCCGAGGAGAGGAGCTCCCATGTCGACGCCGCAGCTCAACCCCGCTCAACCCGTCCTCCGGATGACCGGCATCACCAAGGAGTTCGCCGGCGTCCGGGCCCTTTCCGGAGTCGGCCTCGACCTGTATCCCGGTGAGGTGCACGCCCTGATGGGCGAGAACGGCGCCGGGAAGTCCACCCTCATCAAGGTGCTGACCGGAGTGCACGAGGCCGAAGCCGGGACCGTCACGCTGGACGGTGTCCCGGTCCGGTTCGCCGGGCCGCTACAGGCGCAGCAGGCCGGGATCAGCACCGTGTACCAGGAGGTCAACCTCTGCCCCAACCTGTCGGTCGCGGAGAACATCTTCCTCGGCCGCGAGCCCCGCAGGCTCGGCCGCATCATGTGGTCGGAACTGCGCCGGCGGGCCCGTGACCTGCTGTCCGGGCTCGACCTGGAGATCGACGTCCGCGCACCGCTGGACACCCTCCCGCTCGCCCTGCAGCAGATGGTCGCCATCGCCCGCGCCGTGGACATCCGGGCGAAGGTGCTGATCCTCGACGAACCCACCTCCAGCCTGGACCGCGAGGAGGTGGCCCAGCTGTTCACGGTGATCCGCCGGCTGCGCGGCGAGGGCGTGGCGATCCTGTTCGTGACGCACTTCCTGGACCAGGTCTACGACGTCTCCGACCGGATCACCGTGCTGCGTGACGGCCGTCTCGTCGGTGAGTACCGCACCGCGCGCCTGCCGCAGATCGAGCTGGTGTCGGCGATGCTCGGGCAGGAACTCGGTGAACTCACCGACCGGGGACGGGGCGACCGCGAGCGCCCGGCCGGGACCCCGTTCGCCGAGGCGCACGGACTCGGACGTAAGGGCGCCATCGCTCCGTTCGACCTCGCTGTGCGCCCGGGGGAGGTACTGGGCCTGGCCGGGCTGCTCGGCGCGGGGCGCTCGGAGACCGCCCGGCTGCTGGCCGGCGCGGACCGCGCCGACACCGGGAGGCTCACCGTCGACGGCCGGACCGCCACCCTGCGCAGCCCGCGCGCCGCCAGCCGGCGGGGCATCGCGTTCTGTTCGGAGAACCGCAGGCGCGAGGGCATCATCCCCGATCTGACGGTCCGGGAGAACATCGTCCTGGCCCTGCAGGCCGCCCGCGGCTGGGTCAGAGCGCTCCCCGCCCGCCGGACGGAGGAGCTGGTAACGCACTGGATATCGGCGCTGCACATCCACCCGGCCGACCCGGAGGCGGTCGTCCGCAATCTGAGCGGCGGCAATCAGCAGAAGGTGCTGCTCGCCCGCTGGCTGATCACCGAACCGAAACTGCTGATCCTCGACGAACCGACCCGGGGCATCGACATCGGTGCCAAGGCAGAGATCCAGCGCCTGGTGGCCTCACTCGCGGCGGACGGCATGGCGGTCGTCTATGTCTCCGCCGAACTCGAAGAGGTGCTGAGCCTGTCCGACACCGTCGCGGTTCTGCGCGACCGCGAGCTCGTGGCGACCCTGCCCAACACCGCCGAACTCACCCTGGACCGGCTGATGGAGACCATCGCGACCGGAGGGACCCACTGATGCCGCCCACCGTCGCCAGGCTGGCCGGCCACCGGCTGTTCTGGCCTCTCGCGCTGCTGGCCGCCCTGCTGGTGACCAACGTCGCCTATACCCCCGACTTCTTCTCGATCCAGATCCGTGACGGCCATCTCTTCGGCAGTCTTGTCGACATCCTGCGGCTCGGCTCCCCGCTGCTGCTGGTCGCCCTCGGCATGACCCTGGTCATCGCCATCGGCGGGATCGACCTGTCGGTCGGCGCGGTCGTCGCCATCTCCGGCGCCGTCGCCTGCCTGAACATCAGCGACCTCGCCGACCAGCAGAGTGTGGGTGGTGTCGTCGTCGCAGTACTGCTGGCGCTCGGCGTGTGCGTCGCTCTGGGGGTGTGGAACGGCGTGCTGGTCGCCGGGATCGGCATGCAGCCGATCATCGCCACCCTGATCCTGATGGTGGCGGGGCGCGGCGTCGCACAGATGATCACCAGCGGCCGGATCGTCACCGTCAACAGCGAGCCCTACCACCTGATCGGGGGCGGGTACGAACTCGGTCTCCCCCTCTCCGTGGTGATCGCCGCGGCGGTGCTCGTACTGACCGGCCTCGTCGTCCGGCGCACCGCACTCGGGCTGCTGCTCGAATCGGTCGGCGGAAACCGGGAGGCCAGCCGGCTGGTCGGCATCCGGGCCCGGGGCCTCACGATCGCGGTCTACGCGTTCTGTGCGCTGTGCGCGGCCGGCGCCGGACTGATGGTCAGCTCCAACGTGGCCGCCGCCGACGGGAACAACGCGGGCCTGTGGATCGAGCTCGACGCGATCCTCGCCGTGGTCATCGGCGGGACCTCACTCACCGGGGGCCGTTTCCACCTCGGCGGGACCGCCATCGGCGCCCTCGTCATCCAGACGCTCTCCACCACGGTCTACACCGTCGGCGTGCCGCCCGAGTCGACGCTGGTGTTCAAGGCGCTGGTCGTCATGGCGGTCTGTCTGCTGCAGTCCCCGGCGTTCCGCGCCAAGGTGCTGTCGCGCAAACTGCCCCGCCGCTCGGACACGGGCGTCGGCGCACCCGCGGCCGGCACCGCGACGAGCACCGGCAGCTCCCGGAGCAGCACACCGGCTAGCGCCGCCCAGAGCCCGAAGGAGGCGACCACCCTATGAGTACGACCCAGCCCCGCGCCGCCGCCGGCCGCGGCGTCCGCACCTTTCTGGCCCAGCACCGCGACTACGTCCCGGTCATGGCCACCGCTGTCCTGTTCGCGCTGACCCTCGAAGCGGGCAACTACCGCTACCTGGACTTCCTGGCCGGCCAGACCATCGCCAACCTCTTCGTGGACAACGCGTTCCTGCTGGTCATCGCCGTCGGCATGACGTTCGTGATCCTCACCGGCGGCATCGATCTCTCGGTCGGAGCCGTCGCCGCGCTCTCCACGATGCTGTGCGCCACGCTCGTCGAGCAGCACGGATGGCCGCCGGCCCTGGTCATCCCGCTGGTCCTGGCGGCCGGCGGCCTGATCGGTGGCGCCATGGGCTACGCCATCCACCACTTCGAGGTGCAGCCCTTCATCGCGACACTGGCCGGGATGTTCTTCGCCCGGGGCCTGTGCTACCTGATCAGCACCAACGCGATCCCGATCGACGACCCGGTCTTCACCACCCTGGCGCAGTCCCATGTCACCTTCCCCGGCGGCGTGTTCATCTCCTGGTCGGTGGTCATCGCGCTGGCCGTCGTCGCCGTCGCGTTCCTGACGCTGCACTACACGGGGTTCGGCCGCGCGGTGTACGCGGTCGGCGGCAACGCCCAGTCGGCGCTGCTGATGGGGGTCCCGGTCGGCCGGACGGTGATCCGCGCCTACACCGTCAGCGGGCTGTGCTCGGCCCTGGGCGGAGTGCTGTTCACGCTCTACACGCTGTCCGGGTACAGCCTGCACCTGGTCGGGACGGAGCTCGACGCGATCGCCGCCGTGGTGATCGGCGGGACGATCCTGGCCGGCGGCTCCGGCTACGTCCTGGGCACCCTGCTGGGCGTCCTCGTCCTCGGCGTCATCAAGACCATCATCACCTTCGAAGGCACGCTCAGCTCCTGGTGGACGAAGATCGCGGTCGGCACGCTGCTGTTCGCCTTCGTCCTGCTGCAGCGCCTGATGACGTCCCGCCGACGCGCCTGACATTTCGTCAGCGCGCTTGAGCGGCCGGACGACGAGTGGCCGCACGGCCGCGCGGTCCTGACCCGCGCGGTCGTGCGGCACGGGGACGAACATCCGCCCGCCACCCCGTCGGGCCCAGACCCCACCAGCACGTCCCGCGCCATGGAATCCACCCTTCCCCACCGTTCAAGGGAGACCCATGCACTTCACCAGATCCCTTCTGCCACGCCGCCATCACCGGCAACGGCTGCGTACCGCTGCCGTCCTCGCCACGAGCGCGGCGCTCCTCACCGTCGCGTTCGTCCCCCTCGCGGCCACCCCCGCGGCAGCCGACACCGCCCTCGCCGGACACTGGGCCCTGGACGAGGCCACCGGCAGCACGGCGGCCGACGACTCGAGTGGCGCCCACCCGGGCAGCCTCGGGGCCGGAGCCACCCACGTGGCTGGACAGGTGGGAGCCGGGAGCGTCGCGACGAACGGCACCGGCACCGGCAACATCGACCTCGGTGCCCCGATCGTCGACACCTCCGCCTCGTTCAGTGTCTCCGCCTGGGTGAAGCTCAACAACACCGACGGTTACCAGACCGCCGTCAGCATCGACGGCAGTGAGGTCAGCGGCTTCTACCTCGGACTGCGTGGCGACACCGGGACGTTCGCCTTCGCCCGGCTGCCCTCCGACACCCCCGGGGCGGCCGCCGTCGCAGCCGCCGTCGACACTCCGGCCGTCGGTACCTGGTACCACCTCACCGGGGTCCAGGACGCCGCGGCCGGCACGCTCGCGCTCTACGTCAACGGCGCGTTGCAGACGACCGTCGCGTACACCGCCCCGTGGAAGGCCGCCGGGCACGCGGTGGTCGGCCGCGGCAAATACGCCGGCACTCCGGTGGACTTCCTCAACGGAGGCGTGGACGACCTGCGGTTCTACACGGGGGCGCTCGCCGCGTCCGCGGTGACCGCACTGGACCAGCGCGCGCACTGGGCGTTCGAAGCGGGCACCGGAACCACCGCCGCGGACGACTCCGGCCACGGCCACCCCCTCACCCTGGGCGCGACGGCCGCGTGGACCACCGGCAGGACCGGTGGCCATGCGCTGCGGTCCAACGGGACCGCCGCCTCGTCCGCGACCGCCGCCACCGCCGCGACGGACACCTCGCAGCCGTTCTCGGTCTCGGCCTGGGTCAAGCTCAACACCCTCACCGGGTATCAGACCTTCGTGAGCGCGGACGGGACCGCCGTCTCCGGCTTCTATCTACAACTGCGGGGCGACACCGGAAAGTTCGCCTTCACTCGGTTGGCGTCGGACAGCTCCACGGCCACCGCGCGCCACGCCGACGCGACGGCCGCGCCCAGCACCGGCACCTGGTACCACCTCACCGGCGTCAGCGACAACGCGTCCGGTCAACTGAGGCTGTACGTCAACGGCATCCTGCAGTCCACGGTCGCCTACGCCACTCCGTGGAAGGCGTCCGCGGGCACAGCGGTCGGCCGCGGCAGGTTCAACGGCAACCCGGCCGACTTCGCCGACGCCACCATCGACGACGTGGTGATCCACGACCATCCGGTCACCGCTCCCGAGCTGGAGACGATCCTCGGCCAGGGCAACGGCACCCTCTCCGTCGACGCGGGCACCGCCGCGCACGCACTGCCCAGTGACTTCTTCGGCCTGATGACCGAGGACATCAACCACTCGGGCGAGGGCGGCCTGTACGGCGAACTGCTGCAGAACCGCTCCCTGATGGCCAGTGGCAACCCGGACTCGTGGTCCGCCGTCAGCTCCACCGGCGGCTCGGCGAGCATCACGCTGGACACGGCGAACCCGCTCAACACCGCGCTGACCCGCTCGCTGAAGGTCTCCCTGGCCAAGGCCACGGCCGGCAACCGGGCCGGGGTCGCCAACGGCGGCTTCTGGGGCATCCCCGTCAAGCCGTCCACCACCTACACCGCCTCGCTGTACGCCAAGGCCGCCCCCGGCTTCACCGGTCCGCTCAAGCTCTCCCTGGAGAGCACCGCGGGCACGCCGTACGCGACGGCCACCATCCCCGCCCTGACGAGCGGCTGGAAGAAGTACACCGTCATCCTGAAGACCGCGGCCGGCGCTCCCACCAGCTCCACCAACCGCTTCGTGCTCTCCTCGGAGAGCGCGACGGGAGCCACCTTGTGGCTGAGCAACGTCTCGCTCTTCCCGCCCACCTACAACAACCGCCCCAACGGCCTGCGGGTCGATCTGATGGAGAGGATGAAGGCCCTCAAGCCCTCCTTCATCCGGCTGCCGGGCGGCAACTACCTCGAGGGCAACACGGTCGCCGAACGCTTCGACTGGAAGAAGACCCTCGGCGCGACCGAGAGCCGGCCCGGCCACCAGGACCCTTGGGGCTACTGGTCCACGGACGGCCTCGGCCTGCTGGAATACCTCGAGTGGTGCGAAGACCTCGGCGCCCAGCCCCTCCTGGGGGTCTACGCCGGGTACTCCCTGCAGCACGACGTCGTCCCGCTGGACCAGCTCGGACCGTACGTCCAGGACGCCCTGGACGAGATCCAGTACGTCACCGGCGCCGTCACGACCCCCTGGGGGGCCAAGCGCGCCGCCGACGGGCGCCCCGCGCCGTTCCCCCTCAAGTACGTCGAGATCGGCAACGAGGACTGGTTCGACACCACCGGCAGTTACGACGGCGCCAACGGCCGCTACGCACAGTTCCACGATGCCATCAGGGCCGCCTACCCGGCGCTCAAGCTGATCGCCACCACCGCCGTCTCCGCGCGCACTCCCGATGTCCTGGACCTGCACAACTACCGCTCGCCCGGCTGGTTCAACGCGAACGCCAACGCCTACGACACCTACTCGCGGAGCGGCCCGAAGGTGTTCGAGGGGGAGTGGGCCTCCCAGGTCGGCCGGCCGACCCCGACACTGGCGGGCGCGATCGGTGACGCCTCCTGGCTCACCAATCTGCAGCGCAATTCCGATGTGGTGGCGATGGAGGCGTACGCCCCGCTGCTGGCCAATGTGAACAGCGTGCAGTGGAACACCAACCTGATCGCCTTCGACGCCTCGACCAGCTACAGCTCTCCCAGCGCCTACGTCCAGCAGATGATGGCCGCCGCCCACGGCGACCAGATCCTGGCCGCCTCGTACAGCGGCACCAGCACCGTCAACCAGGTGGTCAGCCGCTCGTCCAGCACCGGGAAGTACTACGTCACGGTCGTGAACCCGGGCGGCAATCCGCAGTCGATCACCGTCCGCCTGACGGGCGCCGGCGCGGCCGTCCCGACCACCGGCACCGCCGTCACGCTGACCTCCGCCCATCCGTCCGACACCAACACCATCACCGACCCCCGGCACGTCGCCCCGGTCACGACCGCGGTGACCGGCCTGGGAGCCACCTTCACCCGCACTTTCCCCGCCAACTCGGTCACCCAACTCACCATCGGCTGACCGGCCGAACGTCAGCGCGGCGTCGGCCGGGGAAGGCCGACGCCCGGGTGCGGGATCAGTTCTGTTCAAAGCATTGACGGACCTCCGGCGCGGCTCTACCTTTCATCGCGTCGTACTTCGTACGTCATATATGAGACGCGATACCTGAGATCTGAGAGCGCACATGACCTTTGCTCCCGCCCCGATCCCCTCCCGGACGCAGTACGTGCTGGAGGCGATCAAGCACGGCATCCTCACCGGGCAGTTGAGTCCTGGACAGCCACTCGTCGAGGCCGATCTGGCGGCGCAGTTCGGTGTCTCGAAGACCCCCGTGCGCGAGGCGCTCAAGACGCTGGCCGGTACCGGGCTCGTCGTGATGAGCCAGTACAAGGGCGTCACGGTGCGGACCGTGGATGCGGCCATGGCGCGGGAGATCTACGACGTGCGGCTGCTGCTGGAGCCCGAGGCGCTGCGCCGCAGCATCGTCAGGAAGGAGTCGCTCGCGGCGGCGCGGGACGCGCTCGTACGGGCCGAGGGCGCGGAGGACCGGGCCGACCGGAGCCTCGCCAACCGTGACTTCCACCGGGCGCTCTATCTGCCCTGCGGCAACCCGCTCCTGACGCGGATGCTCGACGAGGTGCGTGACCAGGCGGCCCTGGTGTCGACCGTCGCCTGGGCGGCCTCCCCCTCCTGGGAGCAGGAGGCCCGCGAGCACCAGGAGATCCTCCGGACGGCGCTCGCCGGCGACGCGGACGGCGCGGCCGGGCTGCTGCACGCCCACATCTCGGACTTCGTCCGCCGCGCGTTCCCCGACCACGAAGAGACGGGCGCCTGATGGACCGCTCCGAACCGACGCCCCGCGCCGAACCGACGCCCCGCGCCGAACCGATGGACCGTGCCGCGCTGCGGGCCGCGCTCGCCGATGTCGTCGCGATTCCGGTGACCCCGTTCGACGCCGACGGTGCGATCGACCGGACCGCGTACCGGCTTCTGCTGCGCAGGCTGCTGGACGGCGGCGTCCGGACGCTCACGCCCAACGGGAACACCGGCGAGTTCTACGCGCTGGCTCCCGAGGAGCGCCTCACGGTCGTCGAGGACACGCTCGCCGAGACCGCGCAGCGACCGGCCGTCGTCCTGGTGGGTGTCGGCCACGACGTGCCGACCGCCGTCGCCGCCGCCCGGCACGCGCGTGACCACGGTGCGCGGATGGTGATGGTGCACCAGCCCGTCCATCCCTATGTCTCGCCCGACGGGTGGGTGGACTACCACCGGGCCATCGCCGAGTCCGTCCCCGAACTGGGTGTAGTGCCCTACATCCGCAACCCGCTCCTCGGCGGTGACCGGATGGCACTGCTCGGCGACCTGTGCCCCAACGTGATCGGCGCGAAGTACGCGGTGCCGGACGCCGCCCGCTTCGCGGCCTTCGCGCGCGACGCCGGGCTCGACCGCTTCGTCTGGGTGGCCGGGCTGGCGGAGCTGTACGCGCCCTCCTACTGGGCGATGGGCGCCACAGGTTTCACCTCCGGCCTGGTCAACGTCGCCCCGTCCGTCTCGCTGGGCATGCTGACGGCACTTCGCGCCGGGGACCATCCGGGAGCGATGAAGGTCTGGGAACAGATCCGCCCCTTCGAGGACCTGCGCGCCGCGCAGCAGTCCGCCAACAATGTGACCGTCGTCAAGGAGGCGCTCGCCGTCCTCGGCCTGTGCAGCCGCGAGGTGCGGCCGCCGAGCCGTCAGCTGCCCGACGCGCAGCGCGCCGAGGTCGCGGCACTCATCAAGGACTGGGCGATATGAGGAAGGCTCCCGAGGAAATGCGCAGCCACCGGTGGTACGGCACGGACGGGCTGCGCTCGTTCAGCCACCGGGCCCGCACCCGGCAGCTCGGCTATCTCCCCGAGGAGCACCTCGGCAAGCCGGTGATCGCGATTCTCAACACCTGGTCCGACATCAACCCCTGCCACTCCCACCTGCGGGAACGTGCTCAGGCGGTCAAGCGCGGGGTGTGGCAGGCGGGCGGTTTCCCACTGGAGTTCCCAGTGTCCACGCTCTCGGAGACCTTCCAGAAGCCGACGCCGATGCTCTACCGCAACCTCCTCGCCATGGAGACCGAGGAACTGCTGCGCTCGTACCCGGTGGACGGCGCCGTCCTGATGGGCGGCTGCGACAAGTCCACCCCGGCGCTGCTGATGGGCGCGGCCAGCATGGACCTGCCGGCCGTCTTCGTCCCGGCCGGACCCATGCTGCCGGGACACTGGCGCAATGAAGTGCTGGGCTCCGGCACGGACATGTGGAAGTACTGGGACGACCGGCGCGCCGGGCTGATCGGCGACGGCGAACTGGCAGAACTGGAGAACGGGCTCGCGCGTTCCCCCGGCCACTGCATGACGATGGGCACCGCCTCGACGCTGACGGCGGCCGCCGAGGCGCTGGGTGTCACGATGCCCGGCGCGTCCTCGATCCCCGCGGTCGACTCGGGTCACGAGCGGATGGCGGCCGCCTCGGGAGCGCGCATCGTCGAGCTGGTGTGGCAGGACCTGAGGCTGTCGCGGATTCTCACCCGTGACGCCTACGAGGACGCGGTCGCCACCGTCCTCGCCCTGGGCGGCTCCACCAATGCCGTGATCCATCTGATCGCGATGGCCGGCCGCTCCGGTGTCGAACTGACCCTCGACGACTTCGACCGCATCGCCCGCACAGTACCGGTGCTGGCGAACGTGCGCCCGGGCGGCCGGTATCTGATGGAGGACTTCCATTTCGCCGGCGGCCTGCCCGGCTTCCTCGCACAGCTGACGGACGTACTGCATCTGGAGCGCCCGACGGTGGCCCACCCCACGCTGCGCGAGCAGCTCGCGGGCGCGCTCGTCCACAACCCGGACGTCATCCGTCCCCGTGGCAACCCGCTGGCGGACGAAGGCGGGCTCGCGGTGCTGCGCGGCAACCTCTGTCCCGACGGCGCCGTCATCAAGCACATCGCCGCTGATCCCCAGCTGCTCAAGCACACCGGCCCGGCCGTGGTCTTCGACGACTACCGGGCGATGCAGTCCACCATCAACGACCCGGGGCTGGGCATCACCGCCGACAGCGTCCTGGTCCTGCGCGGCTCCGGCCCGCTCGGCGGCCCCGGGATGCCCGAGTACGGGATGCTGCCGATTCCCGATCACCTTCTCAAAGAGGGCGTGCGGGACATGGTCCGGATCTCCGACGCCCGGATGAGCGGCACCAGTTACGGGGCCTGCGTGCTGCACATCGCACCCGAGTCGTACGTCGGCGGCCCGCTCGCGCTCGTCCGCACCGGTGATCTGATCACCCTCGACGTGGAGGCCCGACGGCTCCACCTGGAGCTGGACGAACCCGAGTTGGAGCGCCGCCGCGCAGAGTGGCAGCCGCCACCGCCCCGCTTCTCACGCGGCTACGGCGCCCTCTACCAGGAACAGATCACCCAGGCCGACACCGGCTGCGACTTCCGTTTCCTGGCCAGGCCCGGCGAAGTGCCCGAGCCCTACGCAGGCTGAGCGCCCGCCGCAGCCCCCTTCCGCATCGCAACTGCCCCTGACGTTCGCCGTCCGGGACGCCGCACACCATTCAGCAAGCGCTTACCCCGTAGTGAAGGAGTCCCAGTCATGGCCATCGCCGTGGCGAAACCATCCCGGCGGCGCGACCGGCGCCTCCCGTATCTGCTGATAGCCCCGGCAGCCTTGCTGATGCTCGGGTTCATCGCCTACCCGATGATCAGCGTTCTCTACTACAGCCTGCAGGACTACAACGTCACCAAGCCCTGGCGGAACGGCTTCGCCGGTTTCTCCAACTTCACCAGGATCTTCACCGACGACCCGCTGTTCTGGCAGAGCCTGGCCTTCAGCGCCCGATGGGTCGTCGTCGAGGTGGGTCTGCAACTCGCCCTCGGACTGGTGCTGGCACTGCTGGTCAACCAGACCTTCATCGGCCGGGGCATCGCCCGCGCCCTGGTCTTCTCACCCTGGGCGGTCTCCGGCGTTCTGACGACCACCATCTGGATGCTGCTCTACAACCCGTCCACCGGGTTCAGCCGCTATCTCGCCGACGCCGGGATCGGCACCTACGGCACCTCGGTGCTCTCCGACACCGGCACCGTGTTCTGGGCGGCGGTCCTCGCCGAACTCTGGCGCGGCGTCCCCTTCTTCGCGATCCTCATCCTCGCCGACCTCCAGTCCATCCCCAAGGAGCTGTACGAGGCGGCCTCGGTCGACGGCGCGAACCGGTACCGGAAGCTCCTCCACATCACCCTGCCGCACCTGAGGGACGCGATCGTCCTGTCGACGCTGCTGCGCGGGGTCTGGGAGTTCAACAACGTCGACCTCCTGTACACCCTCACCGGCGGCGGACCGGCCGGCCAGACCACCACGCTGCCGCTGTACGTCGCCAACACCGGAGTCGACGGACACGACTTCGGCTACGCGTCGGCGCTGACCACCGTCGCCTTCGTGATCCTCCTCTTCTGCTCGATCCTCTATCTGCGCCTGAGCAAGTTCGGAGGCGACCGCACATGACCGCCGCACTCGCGGAGAAGGGCATCCGAGCGGTGCCTCCCGCTGGTATCACTCCGCCGCGTACCGCCCGGCGGCGGCGCCGCGCGGTGGACGACGGCACGCCTCGCTGGCAGATCTATCTGCCGCTCGGCCTGTACCTGCTGTTCACGCTCGTCCCGTTCTACTGGATGCTGCTGTTCGCGGTGCGGCCGGCAGGGTCGACGTCGCTGGTGCCCTGGCCCGCCACGGGCGAGCACTTCGCGAAGGTGTGGAACGAGCGGTCGTTCGGCATGTACTTCCAGAACAGCATGCTGGTCGGTGTCGCCACCCTGATCACCACCACTGTGGTGGCGCTGTGCGGCGGCTACGCGCTCGCCCGCTTCCGGTTCCGGGGCAAGAGCGCCTTCATGCTGGGGCTGTTGTGTTCGCAGTTCATCCCCGGCGCGCTGATGCTCGTCCCGCTCTTCGAGATCTTCAGGAACCTGCAGCTGATCAACTCACTGTGGAGCGTGATCATCGCGGAGACCGTGTTCCAACTGCCGCTGTCCATCATCCTGATCAGCGGCTTCATCAAGAACGTACCCATGGCGCTGGAGGAGGCCGCCTGGGTGGACGGCTGCTCGCGCTTCCGGGGGTTCTGCGCGGTGGTGCTGCCGGTGCTGCGGCCCGGTCTGATCGCGGTCGGCTCCTTCGCGTTCGTCCACAGCTGGAACCACTTCCTGTTCGCGCTGATGTTCCTCAGCTCGCAGGACAAGCAGACGATCCCGGTCGGCCTCAACACCCTGATCGGCGCCGACAGCGTCGATCTCGGAGCGCTGGCCGCGGGCGGCGTCGTGGCCGCCGTGCCGGTCGTGATCGTCTTCGCCTTCATCCAGAAGTGGCTGATCACAGGCTTCAGCGCCGGCGCGGTCAAGGGGTGAACGGCATGCGGGCGATACCCGTCGTACTGGCCGGCGCGCACGGCCACGGGCACTGGCATCTGGACAACCTGCGCAGACTCACCGCCGCCGGGACCGTACGGCTGGCCGGGGTGTGCGACGTGCGGCCGCCGGAGAAGGACCGGCTGGCCGGTCTCGGCACTCCGGCGCAAGGAGCCGACCTGGGGGAGCTGATCGACCGGACGGGCGCCGTCGTCGCGATCGTCTGCACACCGATCCACACCCATGCCGACCTGGCACTGACCGCCGCCGCCCATGGCGCGCACGTGCTGCTGGAGAAGCCCCCGACGCCGTCGTACGCCGAGTACGAACGACTGGTCGCCGGTCTCGAAGCGAGTGGCAGGGCCTGCCAGGTCGGCTTCCAGTCGCTCGGTTCGCAGGGCGTGACCGCGGTGCGCGAACTGATCGCCGACGGCGCGATCGGCCGCGTACGGGGCATCGGAGCGGCAGGCAACTGGGTGCGTGACGAGCAGTACTTCGCACGTGCCGCCTGGTCGGGGCGCCGCACCCTACGGGGTGTCGACGTGGTCGACGGCGTGCTCACCAACCCGCTGGCGCACGCCGTGGCCACCGCACTGCGGCTGGACGGCAGTGATCGTGCCACAGATGTGGCCGCGATCGAGACCGAACTCTTCCGCGCCAACGACATCGAGTCCGATGACACCTCCTGCGTCCGGATCAGGACCGCGCGCGGTACCCGGGTCACCGTCGCCGCCACGCTGTGCGCCGAGACCGCCGCCGAACCGTACATCGCCGTGCACGGCACAAGGGGCCGCATCACCTTCTGGTACAAGCAGGACCGGGTGCTGCTGCAGCGTGCCTCCCGCGGCCCCGAGGAGCGCGTCTTCGCGCGTACCGACCTGCTGGAGAACCTGTTGGCCCACATCGCGCACAGCGAGGAACTGCTCGTCCCGCCGCGCGCCACGGGCGCTTTCATGAAGGTCGTCGAGGCGATCCGTACCGCCGCCGATCCGATGCCGGTCCCCGGCCGCCTGTGGCGTGCCGTTGCGGGGGAGCGCTCCCAGCGGCGTGTGGTCCCGGGTGTCGACGGCCTGGTCGAAGCCGCCGCGCAGAGGCTCGCGCTCTTCTCGGAACTCGGCGCGCCCTGGGCCGTATCGCAGCAGTCCCGGGAGGTGCGCTGCTGATGACACCTCCCCTCGTACTGCGGTGCGGCGGCCGCGTCGTCGGCCGCTATGTCCACCGGCCCGAACTGGAACAGGAGTTGTCCCCGCGCCCGTATCTGCACCCGGTCCGAACCCTGGGCGGAGTGGCGGTCACCGAGCTGATGCCCGAGGACCACCGTCACCATCTGGGGGTGAGCGTCGCGGTCCCGGACGTGGAAGGCCGCAACTTCTGGGGCGGCCGGACCTTCGTCCGCGGCCGGGGACCCACCGGGCTGGACAACCACGGTGTGCAGCGGCATGGCGGTTGGCTCCGGCGGACGGCCGCCGGCTTCGCCGAGGAACTGTCCTGGACGGCCGACGATCGTGAGCTGCTGTACGAGCGGCGCACCGTCGGCGTCCGGCAGATCGACGACACCGCCTGGGCACTCGACTTCGCCTTCATGCTCACCAACACCACCGGCCGTCCGCTGAGCATCGGCAGCCCGACCACCAACGGCCGGCCCGGCGCGGGATACGGCGGCTTCTTCTGGCGGGCACCGAAGAACGGCCGCCTCCCGCGGGTCTTCAGCGCGGATGCGGACGGTGAGGAGGCGGTGCACGGCCGCCCGGCCGACTGGCTCGCGCTCGCCGGCGACGACTGGACGCTGGTGTTCAGCGGACCGGATCCGTGGTTCGTGCGCACCGACGAGTACCCCGGCGTCGGCTCCTCGCTCGCCGCGCGGGAGCGGCTGACGATGCCGGCGGCGGCCACCGTCACCCGGCGCATCGTGACCGGTATCGCGGACGGGCGGCTCGGCCGTGACGAGGCCGCGGCTCTGGCCCGCGCGATGACCGGCTTCCCGCATCGATCTCTCCAAACCCAGCTCCCTGTAACCCGCCCCCTGAATTCCACAACCGCAGCCCACGACTGAATCCCACAACCGAAAGAGCCGCCATGTCAGAACCGACGAACCCACACCGCAGATCCCGTCTGATCGCCGCCACTGCGCTCATCGCCACCCTCGCACTCACCGCCACCGCGTGCGGCGACTCCGGCACCAAGTCCGGTGACGAGGGCAAGGGCCAGGGGAAGATCGTCTTCTGGGACAACAATGGTGGTGTGCGCACCGCCGTCTGGAAGCAGATCATCGCCGCTTTCGAGAAGAAGAACCCGGACATCAAGGTCGAGTACGTCGGCATCCCGATCGCCGATGTGCAGAAGAAGTACGACACCGCCATCGCGGGCGGTGGGCTGCCCGACGTGGGCGGCGTGGGCACGGCGTATCTGGCCAACATGGTCGCGCAGAACGCCCTGGAGCCGCTCACCGACCGGATCGACGGCAGCGCTCTGAAGGGCAAGCTCGTCACCGGCATGGTCACCAGCGTTCTGGCTGCCGGTGGCGATGCCAAGCAGCTCTATGAGGTGCCGACCTCCGCCAACCAGGGCACGCTGTGGTACCGCACGGATCTGTTCACCGCCGCCGGCCTGCAGCCGCCCACCACCTGGGCTGGTCTGTACGCGGCGGCGGACAAGCTGACGGACGTCGAGAGCAACAAGTTCGGCTTCACGTTGCGCGGTGGGAAGGGCTCGATCGCGCAGGCGCTGGAGATGATGTACGCCCAGTCGGGGATCGACACCTTCTGGAACGGCGACCGGACCACGGTCAACGACCCCAGGAACATCGCCGCGTTGGAGAAGTACGCCGGCCTGTACAAGAAGGCGACTCCCGAGGCCGATCTCAACAACGACTTCGTGAAGATGGTCGCCGAGTTCGACCAGGGCAGCATCGGGATGCTGCAGCACAACCTCGGTTCGTACACCGACCATGTGAAGGCGTTCGGGAAGGACAGGATCGACGGCATCCCGTTGCCGCCGTCCACCGACGGCGGGGTGCGGACGGTCGTGTCCAACCCGGTCGACGGGCTCGGGCTGTTCAAGTCAGGCACGAACAAGGCCGCCGCCTGGAAGTTCATCGAGTTCGCCGCCTCCGCCGAGATGAACAGCCTCTGGAACGAGTCGGCGGGCGCAATCCCGGCCAACACCGGCACCGCGGGGGACAAGTGGATCACTGACGCCAAGCCGACCAAAGCCGCGATGGACTCACCCAACGACCCCAAGACCAAGATCGTGCAGTTCCCCTACTACCTGCCGGACTGGAACAGCATCACCAAGGCCGACTCCGAGCCGGACTTCCAGAAGCTGCTGCTCGGCAAGACCTCGGCCAAGGACTTCGCCGACAAGCTCGCGGACAAGCTCAACGCCGCGCAGGCGGACTACAAGAAGCACAAGAGCTGACGTCCGCGGCGGGGCGGACGCTCCGACCGCCGCCCCGCAGCGGCCCCACCCCCTTCACCGCACCCGTTCACCGCACCTGGTCCTTCCACCCGTTCACTTCCTTTCAGCGGGAGCCGCAATGAGAAGAATGTGTCATGCCCATGTAATTGCCGCACTGATCGGCTGCGCCTCGCTGGCGCTGGCCGTGCCCGCGCAGGCCGCCCACCCCACGGCACCCGCCCGTGCCGTACTGCCCGCAGGGGACGGCTGGGCGTCCTCGGGCACCGGGACCACCGGCGGCGCGGTGGCCGACGCCGCCCACACGTTCACCGTCAGCACCCGCGCACAGCTCGCCGCCGCTCTCAACGGCGGCGACGCCACGCCCAAGATCATCCAGATCAAGGGCACCATCGACGGCAACACCGACGACGCCGGGCAGCCGCTGACCTGCGCGGACTACGCCACCGACGGCTACTCCCTCGACTCCTACCTCGCTGCGTACGACCCGGCCACCTGGGGCACCGGCACCCTGCCCGCCGGTGCGCAGGAGGACGCCCGCGGCGCCTCCGCCGCCCGTCAGGCCGCGCGGGTCGAGCTCGCGGTCGGCTCCAACACCACCATCGTGGGCCTCGGCAACCACGCCGGGCTGCTCGCCCTCGATCTTCAGATCAAGAACGCGGACAACGTCATCGTCCGCAATCTCACCTTCGAGGACGCCTTCGACTGCTTCCCCCAGTGGGACCCCACCGACGGCGCCACCGGCAACTGGAACTCCGAGTACGACAACCTCGTCGTCTACGGCGCCACCCACGTCTGGATCGACCACAACACGTTCACCGACGGCCGCCGCCCCGACGCCGCCCAGCCGTTCTACTTCGGACGGATCTACCAGCAGCACGACGGTGAACTCGACATCGTCAAAGGCGCCGACCTCGTCACCGCCTCCTGGAACGCCTTCACCGACCACGACAAGACGCTGCTCTTCGGCAACAGCGACAGCGCCGGTGCCACCGACGAAGGCAAGCTGCGCGTGACCCTTCACCACAACCTTCTCCAGGGCATCACCGAACGAGCGCCGCGGGTCCGCTTCGGACAGGTCGACGCCTACAACAACCACTACGTCGTAACGCCGGGCCAGGAATACGTCTACAGCCTCGGAGTCGGCTACCGGTCCCAACTCGTCGCGGAGGCCAACGCGTTCACGCTGCCCGGGTCGGTCGGCGCCGACCGGGTCATCGCGTACTGGAAGGGCACCGCGATGACGGAGGAGCACAACGCCGTCAACGGCAAGGAAACCGACCTCCTCGGCGCGTTCAACGCCAGCCACCCCACCACGGTCATCGCCGGTGACGCGGGCTGGACTCCCACCCTGCGCACCCGCGTCGACAGCCCCACCGCGGTTCCGCACCTCGTCGACTGCGGCGCGGGCGCAGGGCGGCTGTAGCGGGACAGCACTTTTGATCGCCGGGCGGGCCGACACGACCGGCCCCCCCGCGACCGACTATGCACCTGGCAAGGGCGGAGCATAGTCCAACGCTGCGTGTTTTCGCGGGAAATCATCTTACGTCCGCATCCGGCGCATCGCCGTGCGTAGTCTCACGGTCACCGCAGTGCGGCTGAGGTCCTCAACTGCCGCGAACCGAGAGGGAATCCGCGTGCCCGGAATCGATGAGTGCTTACTCGAAGCGATGGGTCTGCCCGGTGCACGGGGAGCCGCCGTCGTCGAGTGGACCACGGGACTGGCACTCGGCACTCTCGGTGTATCCCCCACGAACGACTACGAGACCACGGCGGTCGAGACGGCCGAACTGGCCCGGATGGCCGCCGAACACACCGCCTTCGCAACGGCTGGGAACCACGGGGACGCCGAGGCCGCCAAGGGATCGCCCGTCGAGGACGTCATCGTCACCACCCTCACCAGCTATCACCTGCTGCGCTTCGTCGACACCACCTTCGACAGCAGCGTGTTCTTCCATCTCTGGCTCGACCGCGACGAGGGGAATCTCGCCCTTGCCCGGATCCGGCTCCAGGGACTGGCCGAGCGTCTGGTGCTCGGATGAGAGCGCTGAACCCCTCGATGCTCGTCCGCATGGCCGGAGACCGGGCCACCGGTGCCCTGCTGCGGGAGACGGGCACGGTCTATCTTCTCGACGGAGAGGTCGTCCACGCCGAGAGTCCCGCCGCGCCGGGCGTCGACGTTCTGCTGCTCGCCCGCCGCCGGCTCTCATCGGCGGAGTGGCAGGAGACGATCGACCGGGCAGGGGCACGGTGCCGGGTCGGGCGCAGCCTCGTCGAGAGCAATCTGCTCACCAGCGGGGAGTTGGAGATCTGCCATCTCGGTGCGGTCTTCGACGCCGCGTTCTTCGCGCTCGCCCCCAGAACCGGCCCGACCCGCTTCCGCTACGGAGCCACCCACTGGTTCGGGCCCGTGCGCCCGCTGCGCGCCGAAGTCGTCGAGCGTGAGACCCGGCGGCGGCAGGAGCTGCTGGACCGGATCTGGCCGCACCCCGAGGTCGACAGCGCGCCCGTCGTCCGCGACCGGGCGGCCGACAACCCCGCGGTCACCCGGCGGCAGCGCGCCGTCCTCGATCTGGCGGACGGCATACGGACCCCGTTCGCGATGGCCCGGCTGCTGGGCCGTCCCGCCTTCCACACCCTCGTCGACGTGCGCCGGCTGGCCGCCGCCGGGCACCTGCGGACCCCCCGCAGAGCGGCGGCGGCCGAGCCTTCCCCCATCCCGGCCTGGGTCGCGGACCTGTCCGCGGACCCCGACATATCCCTGCTGCGCCGACTGCGTGACGCATTGGAGGCAACCCTGTGATCTTCCGGCCCGCCCATGAGGCACCGGCAACGCCGTCATGAGACGCGCAATGAGACAGCGCGCCGAGAGGAGACAGCTGATGGCGACGGAAGCCGATGTCCTGGAAGAGCTCCGAAGGTTACGGGCCCGCGTTCCGCATCTCACCGGCGTACTCGCGGCGAGTACCGACGGTCTGGTGCTGGCCCAGGACCTTGCCACCCCGGAGTCCGAGACCGTCGCGGCGCTCAGCGCGGCCGTGCTCTCGGTCGCCCTCCGCCTGGCGGACGGGACCGACCGGGGCGCGTTCCGGGAGCTGCTGGTCCGGGGTGAGCAGGGCTATGTCGCCACCTATGCGGCGGGCGTCTCCGTCGTTCTGACCGCATGGGCAGGGACGGACGCCAACGTGGGCCGACTCCATTTGGAGGCCCGCCGGTGCAGTGCCCGCATCGCCGAACTGACCGACGGCACGCTGATCCGGCCCGAGACCACCTGACCGCACCACCGTTCCGACGCGTCACCTACCGCACACCACCGAAAGACCGGAAGGAAGTACCCGCTCATGGCGAACATCGAGATCTGCCTCAAGGAAGCGACGACATCGATCGAGGGCACGCTGGGTGTCGCCCTCGTCGACTACACCAGCGGCATGGCACTGGGCACTCTGGGCGGCGGCAAGGACCTCGACCTGACGGTCGCCGCCGCCGGGAACACCGACGTGGTGCGCGCCAAGGTGCGCACCATGGAGATGCTCGGCCTCAAGGACGAGATCGAGGACATCCTCATCACCCTCGGCGGCCAGTACCACCTGATCCGGCTGATCAAGGGGCGCGGCAAGAACGGCCTCTTCCTCTACCTGGCCCTGGACAAGGGGCGGGCCAACCTGGCGATGGCCAGGCATCAACTCAAGAAGATCGAGGCCGAACTGGAGGTCTGACGCGGCTTGCGCACCGCCGGCCACGCGGCGGAGCCTGTGCAGGCTCGGCCGCGTGGCGACCATCAGGACGAGGTGACGCTGTAGCTGTTGGTGTTGAAGTTCAGGCCGCCGGAGGACGAGGTGATCTCGTAGCCGAACTGGACGTTGCCGAGGGTGATGTTGGAGAACCAACCCTTGGTGTTCTTGATCCAGTTGAGGATGGCGAGGATGTCGACCGTGCCGGAGCCGGTGTTGCCGGTGCGGACGAAGGAGAAGACCGCGTTGGAGCCGTTGCTGCCCTTGTAGACGGTCCAGGTGTGGCCGCCGAGCGTTATGTTGCCCTGGGAGGTCCCGAGGGGTCCGACCGCGCCGGTCCTGTTCATCCAGAGCATGATCTCGTAGGCGTTGGCGGAGTCCCACACGTCGTACGCGGTCTCGTACGCGCCAGTGCTCGGGACCGTGACGTTGAAGCTGCTCTTCACGCTGGAGAGCGAGGACAGCGGCTTCCCGACGTACTTGGTGACGTTGGGGTAGGACTTGATGCCGCCGGTGTTGGGATGGTTCGCCCAGACACCCCAGTTGCTGTACGAGTTGGCCCAGATGGTCTGGGCGCCGGCTCCGCCGCCCCAGACGTCGTTGTAGAGGGTGTAGCCACCGTTGGACCAGGTGGCCCACTGGTCGGAGGACGACCAGGTGGCGGCCCGGGCGGGCGCGGCGAGCAGGCCGAGGACGGCGAGGAACGCCAGGATCGGCGTCAGTAGCGTCGTCCTCAGGAACGGGCGCGCGGTTCTGCGCATGGGGGGACTCCCTTGCTGAGTGGGGGGTTGGTGGGGGGAACCCCGCCGAGGGGGAGGTTCAGGACCAGGTCCCGGTCGGCGGGGAGACGGTTGGGGTGCGGCCGGCCGTCGGCTCCGGTCTGCAGGCGCACCGTGAGGTCGGTGGCCGCCCGCAGGACGACCCGCAGCCGGCGGGCGGGCACCGACCAGGACAGCTCGGTGACGGTGACGCCGCAGCGGGTGCGGATGCCGCGCAGGGTGCCGGTGGGGAGGAAGACCGGCAGCGCGGGAAGGAGCACGAGGCGGTCGCGGGTCGAGTGCAGCAGCGCCTCGATGAGCACGGAGGGCAGGGTGTGCGCCGCGTCGGCGTTGTACACCGCGCGTCCCGGGTAATGCGAGCTCATCAGGCCGGCGTGGAAGAAGTCCTGGTCGAGCACGGAGAGCAGGGCGCCCGCCACGCGCTGTGCGTCCCCGAGCCGGGCCGCGACGAGCGCCGTGTGCAGGTGGCCGTGGGCGGAGTCGTTCTCGGCGCCTCGCAGTTCGAGGGCGCGGCGTGCCGCCCGGGCCAGTTCGGGGGTGTCGCACGGGTTGATCTCGTCGAGCGGCCACACGGGGTAGAGGTGGCTGATGTGCCGGTGGTCGTAGGCGTCTGGGGCACGCTCCGGATCGCCCGGCCAGGACCATTCCGCGAGTGCGCCGTCACGGTTGGTCCGGTAGGGCGGCAGCCGGTCGGCGAGCGCGGCGTGCGCGGGCTCACCGGTGGCTCGCAGAGCGTGCCGGGCGGCAGCGATATCCATGGTGGCGTTGGCCGTGACGGGGCTGTCGGCGCCGGCCGGGGTGTTCTCCGGGGAGTAGGAGGGGACGAGGACGAGCGCTCCGCCGGGGCCGGTGCGGGTCAGGAAGTCCTCGTAGAACGCGGCGGTCTCGGCGAGCAGCGGGGCGAGGACCTCGTGCGCGAAGAAGCGGTCGCCGGTGACGGCGGCGTGGTCCAGGAGTGGGTGCAGTAGCCAGTCGGCTCCGGCGGTCCACAGATGCAGCGGATAGGCGTCGGAGTAGTGGTAGGCGCGACCGGACAGGCCGTCGCTGTGGGCGGGGGCGACGATGCCACGCGTGCCGAAGAGGCGGGTCGCGTTGTCGCGCCAGTCGTCGAGCTGCGAGCGGATGAGTGCGGCCAGGGCGAGGGAGACCTCCGGCAGTGCCGCCACCGCGGCGGAGGACATCTGCAGATTGAGGTTGGCGTCGCAGGTGAACGCGCCCTGCCAGGCCGTCTCCCAGTCACCGGTCCAGATCCCGGTGAGGCGGGGCGGCAGCAGGCCCGAGGAGGACAGCAGATGGTGGCGGCCCGCGTCGAACAGCCGCTCCAGCAGCGCGAGTCGGTGTGCCACGGGATCGGCGAGCAGCGTCGAGGCGGGCAGCGCGCGATGCCCCTCCGGGGCGTCGAGATCGAGCTCCACGCGGTCGTACGGTTCCTGGTGGAGGGGCCGGTGGCGGGCGAACAGCGACTCAAAGGACCGCCGCGCCGCGGGCGCGCCGGGGGCGCTCCAGGGGGCGACGCGGGTGAGGAGGGTGAGCTCCGTGCAGCCTTCGGCGGACGTCGTGCCGCCCGACGTGCGCAGTGTGCCCGCGCGAGCGATGACCCGGGTCCAGCCGGAGTACCCGAGGTCGCTGTGCGGGTAGCGCACGGAGGTGGAGATCAGCGCCTCGGCCACCCGCTCTCCGCAGTCGGCGGCGGTGCTCTGCACGTGGAGCTCGTCAGGGGCTCCGGGCAGCCGTACGTCGTGGCGGATCTCCGCGGTGATCGTGCCGTACGGGGGCGGGGTGAGGCGATGGACGATCACGTCGTCGGCGCGCGAGACGAAGCATTCGGCGGTCCAGCGGCCGCCGTCCTGGGTCCAGGTGGTGCGGACGGTGCCGGTGCGGTAGTCGATCGCGCGGCGGTAGCCGGTGATTGGTGTGCGCGGTCGCCGGACGCGGACGGCGAAGGCGGGGTGGAAGGGGCGGACCCACTGCAGGGGCCGGTCGCCGACGGTGCGGTGGACGGCTTCGGCGGCGCGCCCCGCCAGGATGTCGTCGCGCAGTCGCTCCAGTCCGTCGGCCAGGTGCGGCGCGCGGCGGTCCTCGGCGCCGTTGGGCCGGACGAGCAGGTGGTGGTTGACGACCACCTGCTCGTCGGCCGGGTCGCCGTGCACCATCGCACCGTGCCGTCCGTTGCCGGTGAGGAAGGCGTCCTCCCAGCGGGCGGCGGGGAGCGGATCCCAGTTGCCGCGCCGGCGGATCGCGGTCACGATCCGGCCCGCCGCAGGACGGCGACGCCGTAACGGTCGAGGTGGATCTCGTCCGTGAGGTCGCGGCCGGTGAGCAGGTCGGTGTGGGCGCCCGGGACGGGCACCGTGGCCGGGTGCCGCCCGTGGTTGAGGAGGAAGAGCAGGTCGCCGCGGTGTACGGCCTCCACTGCTGTGGGGAGGGCAGGCAGTGGGGGCCTTACACCGGGCTCGTCGGCGGCGCGGGTGAGGAGGGCCCGCAGCGCCGCGGGTTCGGGGAGGACCGACACGTACCAGGCGGTGCCGTCTCCGTAGGGGTGGCGGGTCACGGCGGGGCGGCCGTCCAGGACGCCGCCTTTGTGGACGGCCACCGGGTGCGCGGTGGAGACTTCGAGGTCTTCCGACCAGAGCGTGCCGAGGAAGGTGCCCAGGGCGGCGTCCTCGAGGGTGACCGTCTCCCCGTCGTCGAGCGGCCACCATTCGTGGACCGCGGCCAGGCCGAGGAGTTCGCGCAGCCGGACGTCCACGCCGCCGGCACGGATGCGGTCGTCCTGGTCGGCGACTCCGGTGAAGAAGCCGCAGACCAGGGTGCCGCCCCCGCGGACGTAGCCGGCCAGGTTGTCCAGGGCGGCATCGGTGAGCAGGTAGAGGTGGGGGACGAGCAGGAGCGGGTAGTGGCTCAGATCCGTCTCGGGGTGGGCGAAGTCGGTGGTGATTCCGCTCTCCCACAGCGCCTGGTGCCAGGAGCGCAGGACCTGCTCGTAGTCGAGACGGGTGGAGGGGCGGCCGGGCTGCTGGCCGGCCCACCAGGCGTTCCAGTCGTGCAGGATCGCGGCCTGCGACTCGACGCGGCCGCCCACGGCGGCCGCCAGCCGGACCAGGTCCGCGCCGAGGCCCTTGACCTCCTGGAAGGTGCGGCCGCCCGCACCGGTGTGCGTGAGCATCCCGGAGTGGAACTTCTCGCTGCCCTGGCGGGACTGCCGCCACTGGAAGAAGCACACGGCGTCGGCGCCGCGCGCGACGGCCTGCAGCGACCACAGCCGCATCAGGCCGGGCGGTTTGGGATGGTTTACCCCCCGCCAGTTGACCGGGCCCGCCGCCTGTTCCATGAGCATCCACGGGCCGTCGGCCTGCGAGCGGGTCAGGTCCTGGACCATCGCGCCGTACGCACCGCCGTGCGGGTCCTTGGGATCCGGGTAGATGTCGACCGAGACGACGTCCTCGCGGCTCGCCCAGGTCCAGCCGTCCTGGCCGATCCACATCGGCATGAAATTGGTGGTGACCGGTACCCCGGGGCTGTGCCGGGCGACGATGTCCCGTTCTGCGGTGAAGCACTCCAGCAGCGCGTCGGAGGTGAAGCGGCGGAAGTCCAGGCCCTGGGTCGGGTTGACGATGTACTGGACCTTGCGCGGCGGGACGATCTCCTCCCAGGAGTCATAGCGCTGGCTCCAGAAGGCGGTGCCCCAGGCTTCGTTGAGGGCTTCCAGCGATCCGTAACGCGCGCTCAGCCAGCGGCGGAAGTGGCGGGCGGTCTCGTCGCACCAGCAACTGGTGCAGTACTCGTTGTTGATGTGCCACATCCGCAGTGCCGGGTGATCGCGGTAGCGCTCGGCGAGGTCCTCGGTGATCCGGCGGGCGCAGTCGCGGTAGACGGGCGAGCTCGCGCAGAACTGGTTGCGCGACCCGTACCAGATCACCGAGCCGTCCTCGGAGCGGGGCAGCGTCTCGGGGTGACGGGCACCCATCCAGGGCGGCGGCGAGGCGGTGGGGGTGGCCAGCACCGCGCCGATGCCGTTCGCGTCCAGCAGGTCCAGCACGCGGTCGAGCCAGCTGAAGTCGCGTGCTCCCGGGCGGGGTTCGAGTCGCGCCCAGGAGAAGACCCCGACGGTCGCGGTGTTGACCCCCGCGTCACGCATCAGGCGGACGTCCTCCTGCCACACCTCTTCGGGCCATTGCTCGGGGTTGTAGTCGCCGCCGAACAGGATCCGGCCGCGGGCGGCGTCGTTCAGATCGGGCATGGAGGACACTCGCTTCGTCGGGAGGTCAGAGGGCGTCTGCGTACTGGATGCCGCGGCCGTTGGTGCCGAGGTAGACACGGCCGTGGATACGGGGGTCGCCGGTGATCGTCTGTCCGGTCCAGCCCCACTGGTGGGCGTCATCGTTGATCCGCAGCCAGCTGGCGCCCGCGTCGTCGGAGCGGAAGACACCCGTGACCCCGTTGATCCGGGCGACGTGGAAGAGCGCCGGATATCCCCGCGGGGTGAGGGACCTGCCGAATCCGAGGGTGTAGGAGGCCTCCACGCCCGGGACGCGCACGAAGGTGGCGCCGCCGTCGGTGGACCGCAGCAGACCGCTGTCCTTGGCCGACAGCCACAGATCGCCGCAGCGTCCGGGAGCGGCGCCGATGCGGTACTGGGTGTCGCCGGCGGGCAGTCCGGTGGCGGCGGCTGTGAAGACCGCGCTGGCGTCCGTGGAGACGAACAGCGTCCCGGAGCCGGTGTCGTAGGCGTAGCAGCGGGCCGGGTCGACGGGGTCGGCCACCGGGGTGGCGCCCTGGGGGAAGGTGCCCACCTCGGTCCAGTGGGCGCCGTCGTCGGTGGAACGCTGCGTCGGATAGGTGGTGCCGCTCCAGTGGATCAGCGACCACAGCAGCGTGCGGCCGTCGGCGCTGACGCAGACGGGGCCGGGCGCGTTCGCGGCCTGCTCGGGCTGGGCGGCGAAAGGCGTCCAACTGCGGCCGCCGTCCTCGGAGTAGGCGCCGTTCCGGGTCGACGACCAGCCGGTGCGGACCACGTACGAGGGCTTGAGCGCCGCCTGGTCCAGGCCGGTGGTTGAGCCGAAGACGGGGCCGGTGTACATGCCGGCGGCGGGGGAGAAGTCGAGGGAGTCGTGGTAGAAGCCGCCGATGTCGCCGAGAGCGGACAGCAGGTGGGCGGCTCCGGTAGGAGGGGAGATGAGCTTGGTGACGGCGGTCTCCTCCAGCCCGCGGATCTGCGGGGCCCAATGGACCAGGTCGCGGGTGCCGAACACGGTGGCGCCGGTGCCGTAGACGACGTGGCGGGAGTCGTGCGGGTCGATGCCGACGGTCTGGATCCACCACCCGAACTTCGGCGCGGCCTCGCCCCACCGGAGATACGGTGTTCCGGTTACGCCGAGGACGGCGGTGTCCTTGAGCGAAGTCCAGGTCAGACCGCCGTCGGTGGTGCGGAACAGGGTGTCGACCGAACCCCAGCGGTTGTTGGTGGAAGCGATCACCGTGCCGGGGCGGCGGGCGTCGGCGGCCAGGCCCGCATAGCCGAACCGGTCTCCCTCGGCGGGCTGCACCGGAGTGATGTCGCGCCAGGTGCCCGCGGCGGTGTCGAGCCTCCACACCGAGCCGTCGGCCATGCCGTTGGGCCCGGGAGCGTCGGCGTAGGTGACGTACAGAATGCCGCAGGAGTGGACAGCGCGCTGTGGGGTACGGACGTTGGCCCCGGTGGGCTGACCGGGTACGGCTTCCCAGGTCATGCCGTCGGTCGTCCGGTACAGCGCGCTGCCTCCGTCGCCCCAGCCCGCGTAGAGGACGCGTCCGGCCGCGGCGAGGAAGGTGACGCCCTGCCCGGTGGCGGAGGGCGCGCCGGGGAAGGCTTCGGCGCGGGCCCAGCTCGCGCCGCGGTCGGACGACTTCCACAGTCCGTCGTGCCGGGTCCCCAGCCACAGCACACTGCTGTTCCGCGGGTCGACGAGGAGGCGTTCGCCCGTTCCCCGCCCGTCCTCGTTGGCGCCGAGCCGCACCGTGAGATCCGTGCGCGACCAGGTGGCGCCCCGGTCGTCGGACCGCAGTACGGCGCCGGGGGAGGCCCATGACTGCGCATAGGTACCGACCGCCAGGTACAGGCGGTCGGGGTGCGACGGGTCGACGGCCATCGCTTCGACGCCGAGGAGGTTCCAGTCGTCCCAGCCCAGCGAGTCGTTCAGCGCGGTCCACCGCGCGGTGCGCTCCTCCCACCGGTAGGCGCCGCCGATGTCGGTGCGGGCGTAGGCGAGGCCGCGCACGGCCGGGTGGAACAGCACGCCGGTCACGAAGCCGGCGCCGCCGATGGCCACGGTGCGCCAGCGGTGGGGCCGTGCCGGGTGTGTGTCGGGCTGCGCGGCACGGGCCGGGACCGCGGGCAGGGCGGCGGCGGCCGCACCGGCGGCCGATCCGAGCAGCACACCGCGTCGGCTGGGCAGGGGCATGACGAAGACCTCACTGTGCTGGGGGAGTGAGCGGAGGGTCGGACGGGGCGTCAGCCCTTGACGGCGCCGATGAGCATGCCCTTGTGGAAGTGCTTCTGGACGAACGGCGAGAGCACGGCGACGGGGACCAGCGCCAGTACCATCACCGCCATCTGCACCGACAGGCTGGAGATCGCGCCGCTGCTGACCGCCTGTCCCATGGCGCCGGGCGGGACTTCCTGCTTCAGCACGATCTGCCGCAGGATCATCTGCAACGGGTACTTCTCGCTGTCGTTGATGTAGATGCTGGCGTTGAACCACTGGCTCCAGTAGCCGACCGCGTAGAAGAGCGAGACGACGGCGATCACCGCTCGGGACAGCGGCATGATGATCCGGAACAGGATCCGCCACTCGCCGGCCCCGTCGATGCGGGCGCTGTCGATGAGTTCCGGTGCCACGCCCATGAAGAAGGAGCGTAGGACCAGGATGTTGAAGACGCTGATCGCGCTGGGCAGGATCATCGACCAGTAGCTGTCCTGGAGTCCGATACCTGTCACCAGCAGGTAGGTGGGGATCAGTCCGGCGCCGAAGAACATGGTCAGCATCAGCGTCATCAGGATCGGGCGGTGGGCGAAGGAGCCGGTACGGGACAGCCCGTAGGCGCACAGAATGGAGACCGCCATGCTGAACGCCGTGCCGACCAGCGTGACCACGATGCTGACCAGGGCGGCGCGGGTGACGATCCCGCCGCTCAGCAGTTCGGTGTACGACCGGAAGGTGATCGTCTTGGGCCAGAGCACCAGGCCGCCGGCCTCAGTGATGGTCCTGCTGTCGGACAGGCTGGTGACGACCACCACCCACAGCGGCGCCAGGATGGACAGGCAGACGACGACGAGGGAGAGCCCCTTGATCCCCTGGCCGATCGCGCTGGGTTGCTCCTCCCACACCGGTCGTCCGCCGGTCCTGTCGATCTTCTCCAGGGGCGTGGCGCCCCGGCTGTCCGGGTCGGTGAGTATGGCGGTCATTTCTTGGAGTACACCCCCTGCTCGCCCAGCAAGTGGGCGGCCCGGTTGGCGAGCAGCACGAGGAGCACGCTGAACACGCCCTTGAAGATTCCGGCGGCGGCCGCGTAGCCGAAGTCGCCGGTCTTGATGCCCGTCCACCAGACGTAGGTGTCGAGGATCTCCGAGGCACCGGGTCCGACCGCGTCCCGCTGGAGGAGGATCTGCTCGAAGCCCGCGTTGAGCGAGTCGCCGACGCGCAGCACCAGCAGCAGTGCGATCACCGGGCGCAGCGCGGGCAGCGTGATGTGCCACATGCGGCGCCAGCGGTTGGCGCCGTCGACGGCGGCGGCCTCGTACAGGTCCGGGTTGACGGCGCTCAGCGCGGCGAGGAAGACGATCACGCCCCAGCCCGCGTCCTTCCAGACCGCCTGCCAGGTCACGAGGAACTTGAACAGCCCCGGGTTCGTCATCAGGTCGAAGCCGTCCACGCCGTGCTGCCGCAGGTGCTGGGCGATGAGTCCGGCGCCGCCGAACATCTGCTGGAAGACGGTGATGACCAGCACCCAGGAGAAGAAGTGCGGCAGGTACACGATCCCCTGAACCCAGGCGCGGACGCGGTCGTTGAAGACGCTGTTAAGCAGCAGGGCCAGCGCGATGGGGATCGGGAAGAAGAGGATCAGCTGGGTGAAGGTGATGCTGAGGGTGTTGCCGATCACCTCCCAGAAGCGGTAGTCCTCGAAGAGCCGCTGGAGGTTCTCGAAGCCGACGAAGGGGCTGCCGGTGATGCCGGCGCCGTAGACGTCGTACTCCTGGAACGCCACCACGTTGCCGAGCAGCGGCACGTAGTTGAAGATCAGCAGCAGGACGACGGCCGGCACCGTCATCAGCAGCAGGGTGCGGTCGCGCCGGAAGCGCTGCCGGCGGGTGATGCCGGGGGCGGGCGGCTTCGGCGTCGGAGCCGCCGCCGGGGCGGCGTGCTCCTGCCGGGCCGTGCCGTCGGTGCCGGGGTGCCGGGGCAGCCCCGCGGCGACACGGACCCTCGTCCTCACGCCCCGCTGCCGTTCTTGTCGAGGATGTCCTGGTAGAAGGCGCGCAACTGCTCGCCGCCGCTCTTCTTCCAGGTGCTGACGGCGTCCTCGACGGCGCTGACGGGCTTGCGGCCGCGCCGGATGTCCTTCTGCAGGTCGTCGAAGCCCGTGTAGAGGGAGGCGTAGCGGGTGGGTTCGACGACCTGCATGCCGTAGAACATCGGCTTCTTCAGATGGGGTGCCTGGCGTGCCATCCAGCCCGCGTAGTCCTTGACCATCTGCGGCTGGTCGGGGTGCGCGATGGAGGGCGGCGGGGCGGCGAGGAAGTAGAGCGTGGCGGGCTGGGCCTCCTGGACGCCCTGGTCGGTGAAGGCCGGGGCGCCGTCCTTGAGGTGGTAGTGCGTGCCCTCGACGCCGTAGTTGACGAGCTGGAACTCCTTCGAGCCGAACGGGGCGGCCGCGTAGTCGGCTATCGCGAGCAGTTCCTCGATCTTCTCCTTGGGGAGGTTCTTGTTGAGGAAGCTGAAGATCCCGGCCTGGTCGTCCTGCCACAGCAGCGGGGTACCGCCGTCGGCCGCGAAGTAGTCCAGCGCCTGCATGTCGAACTTCGGGTTCTGCTTGGACTGTTCCGAGACCATGCCGTACCAGCCGCCGGTGCCGTCCTGGTACATGACGGTCTGGCCGGAGGTGAAGCGGATCTTCGCGTCGCCGTCCTTGCCCGCGTCGGCGTCGGGGTGGACCAGTTTCTGGTCGTGGAGCTTGCGGGCGAAGGCGAGCGCTTCGCGGTACTCCTGGGTCTCTATCTTGTGGACGAGCTTGCCGTCCTTGAGCTGCCAGTAGTGCGGCGCGTCCGGGAGGACGCCGTAGAGCTTCTGGATGCATGTCCACAGGTCGTCGAAGGCCCACCGCTTGTTCTTCGCGTCGGTGACCGACTTGCCGAAGGAGACGATCTCGTCCGCCGTCTTCGGCAGCGCCACGCCGGCGGCGTCGACGAGGTCCTTGCGGTAGAAGATCGCGTTGCCGAGCACGCCGCCGGAGTTGGGCAGGCCGCGCAGTTTGCCGCCGAAGACCGCCATCTGCCAGGCGCCGGTGGGGATGGCCGCGAGGTTCGGGTACTTCTTGACGGCGTCACCGGACAGGTACGGGCCCAGATCGGCGAACCTGTTCTCGATGGCGTTGCGGATCTGGCCCTGCATGTTCCAGCCGGGGATGGTGACCAGGTCGGGGATGCCGCTCGACGCGAGCACCGCGCCGATCTTCTCCTGGTAGGTGGTGCCGTCCAGCGGGTCGAACTCCACCGTGGCTCCGAGCGCTTCGTCGACCGCCTTGTAGTAGGCGTTGTCCTTCTTCGGGACGGTCCCCCAGATCGGGGTCATCGCCTTGAAGGTGCTTCCCTTGCCGGGTTTGGCCTTGACCGAGACGACCAGCGGGTCGGGGAGCTTGGTGAAGCCGGGGCTCGAGCCGTTCACGCCGGGGACGTCCGGGGCGACCAGCGTCGAGGGTACGTAGGCGGGCAGCACCTTCTTCAGCGCGTCGCCGGTGGCGACGCTTCCCTTGTTGCTCGTGCTCTTCGAGGACGAGCACGCGGTGAACAGGGGGCCGCCCGCGGTGATCGCGGCTACGGCTATCGCGCCGGTGAGGAAGGTTCTCCGGCTGGGAGTGGCTGGTTCGGCCGGAGCCGGGGCCTGGGAGTTCGGCATTGCGTCAACCCTTCGTGGCGGCACCAGGACACGTGGCGGAGCACGCCGGCCGGCATCTCAATGGGGTCTGGCAGAAGATGGGGAACCATCGGTCGAAGCGCTTCGATGTTGCGATGAGGTTAAGTGTGTGTGGCGGGCCGCGCAAGAGTCCGCAGTGCGCGGAATCGCCGACCGCACCGGCAAGGGACTGGGGACTTTGGGCCGTTACCGTCGTATGCCTTGACAGTGCCGACCCCTCACACCAGCATCGAAGCGCTTCGAAGCCCATAGTCGTTCCGCGCCTGTTCCACTCGAAGGGGCCTGTGTGACCACCGACGACCTGCCGTTCCGCGATCCGCGACTCCCCCTGGCCGACAGGGTCGAGGACCTGATCGGACGGCTCACACCCGACGAGCGGATCGCGATGCTGCACCAGTTCGCCCCCGCGGTGCCGCGGCTGGGCCTGGACGCCTTCCGTACCGGACAGGAAGCGCTGCACGGCGTCGCCTGGAGCGGCCCGGCCACCGTGTTCCCCCAGGCCGTCGGTCTCGGTGCGAGCTGGGACGCGGAGCTGGTGCGCGCGGTCGGGGAGGCCGTCGGCACCGAGGTGCGGGCGATGCGCTCGCGCGACTCCCGCGTGGGGCTCAACGTCTGGGCGCCGACTGTCAACCTGCTGCGGGACCCGCGATGGGGCCGCAACGAGGAGGGGTACTCGGAGGACCCGCGACTCACCTCCGATCTCGCCACCGCCTACACCTCCGGGCTGCGGGGCGACGACCCGGTCCACTGGCGCACCGCGCCGGTCCTCAAGCACTGGCTGGCGCACAACAACGAGACCGCCCGCGACACCACTTCCTCCTCCGTGCGCCCCCGCGTGCTGCACGAATACGACCTGCCCGCCTTCCGCGGACCCATCGAGGCGGGCACCGTCGCCGGAGTGATGCCCGCGTACAACCTGGTCAACGGCCGCCCGAACCACGTCTCCCCGCTGCTCGACGAGCAGCTGCGCCGGTGGACCGGCCAGGATCTCATCGTCTGCTCTGATGCCGGCGCCCCGTCGAACCTGGTCGACTCCGAGCACTACTTCGACTCGCACGAGGAGGCGACGGCCGCCGCGCTGCGCGCCGGAGTGGACAGCTTCACCGACCACGACCAGGACTCGTCGAAGATCACCGACAGGCTGAACGGTGCGCTGCGGCGCGGCCTGATCGACCAGAAGGACATCGACACCGCGGTACGCCGGCTGCTGGCCCTGCGCGTCCGGCTCGGTGAGTTCGACCCGGACCGGGGTCCGTACGCGGCCACCGACCTGAGCTCCTACGACACCCCTGCCCATCGCGCGCTCGCGCTGCGGGCGGCGGAGGCCGACGTGGTGCTGCTCAAGAACGACGGGCTGCTGCCGCTGGACGGGAGCGGTACGCGAACGGTCGCGGTGGTCGGCCCGCTCGCCGACGAGGTGAAGACGGACTGGTACAGCGGCAGCCTGATCCGGCGCGCCTCGCTGGTGGACGCGTTGCGCGAGCGCCTGGGCGCCGACCGGGTGATCTTCGCCGAGGGCGCGGACCGGGTCCGGTTGCGGACGGCCGACGGCTGGGTGCAGGTGCCGGAGCCCGCCGCGGACGTCGCCTCCCGCGCGGGCGAGGCCTCCCTGAACCCGGCACACCTCACCGGCCGCACGGACCTGCCCCCCGTGCGCCTTGGCGACCGGCCCACCGAACTGACCCTGACGGAGTGGGGCGAGGGCCTGCTGACGCTGCGGGCGCCCTCCGGCCGCCACCTGACCGTTGCCGAGGACGGCTGTGTGCGCGCCGCCGCCGACCAGCCCGGCGGCTGGATCGTGCAGGAGACGTTCAGGCTGGAGCAGCACGGCGACGCTCACCTCCTCGAACACCCGGGTACGGGCCGGTACATCCAAGTCACCGCCGACGGGCTGAAGGTTGCCGACCAGGGCACCGCGTTCACAGTGGAGATCACCGGGCGCGGCCTGGAGGAGGTGGCGCACGCCGCTGGCGCCGCCGACACCGTGATCGTCGTGGCGGGCAACGACCCGCACATCAACGGCCGTGAGACCGAGGACCGCCGGACGCTGGCCCTGCCGGAGCGGCAGGACGCCCTCTGGCGCGCCGCCCACGCCGCCAACCCGCGCACGGTCCTGGCCCTGACCTCCAGCTACCCCTACGCCGTCGCTGAGGCCGATGCCGCGCTTCCCGCGCTGCTGTGGACCGCGCACGGCGGCCAGTCGGCGGGCACCGCCCTCGCCCGCGTGCTGTTCGGCGACGTCTCCCCGTCCGGACGCCTGCCCCAGACCTGGTACGCCGCCGACGAGCACCTGCCGGACCTGCTCGACTACGACATCATCAGCGCGGGCGCCACCTACCTCTACTTCCGGGGAACGCCCCTCTACCCCTTCGGCCACGGGCTGTCGTACGCGTCCTTCGACTACCGCGAACTGGACCTGTCACTCGAGGGCGACATGGTCTCCGGCACGCTCACGGTCACCAACACCGGCCGTACCGCCGGCACCGAGACCGTCCAGCTGTACGCCGGGGCGCCCGACACCGGGGTGCGGCGGCCCGCCCGCAGCCTCATCGGGTACGGCCGGCTGTCCCTGCCGCCCGGTGAGTCCGGCACCCTCGCCTTCACCGTGCCGCTCGACCGGCTCGGCTTCTGGGACGTGGCCCACGGGCTGTGGACCGTCGGCCCGGGCGCGTACGAGATCCAGGCCGGCGCGTCCAGTGCCGACATCCGCGTGACGCGCATCCTCACGGTCGGTGGCGAGCCACCCGCCCCGCGCCAGGTGCGCGGGCGCGGCCTCGCGGGCGCGGACTTCGACGAGCAGGGCGGCGTGGTGCTGGTCGATCGGTCGAAGGAGCGCGGCGACGCGGTCACTCCGGGCGGTACGGAGCCGGGCTGGCTGCTCTTCCGCGGCTGCGACTTCGGCAGGGAGGGGCCGGACACGGTGGTGGTGCGGGTCTCCCGGGAAGAGGCCGCTCCGAGCGGGGCATCGCTCGAACTGCGCCTGGGCGACGGCACGGCGCTGGCGACCGTCGACGTGCCGGTGACCGGCAGTCGTTACGCCTACGCGGACGTGCGGGTACCGCTCGACGCCGTTCCGGCAGGCGTCCACGACCTGCACCTGAGTCTGCGCGGCCCGGTACGCCTGGACCGGCTGGACTTCTCCCGCTGATCCAGCTGATCCCGCTGATCCCGCGGACGCGAGAACGCCCCCGGCCCGACCGCCGGGGGCGCTGCGCTGCGGCCCTACGGGCGAATCGGGAGCTCCGCCCCGTCCCGCAGGAAGAGCGGAATGCGTTCCAGGGGTGCGGGCACCGTCACGGACCGCCCGCCCTCGTACGCGTCGCCGGTCCAGGCATCGGTCCACCGCGCGCCGCGCGGGAGGTACACGGTGCGCTCGCGCGCACCCGCCTCCAGCACGGGGGCGACCAGCAGGTCGGGACCGAGGAGGAAGGCGTCACCGACGCCCCAGGCCGTCTCGTCCTCGGGGAATTCCAGGAACAGCGGGCGCATCGGCGGGACGCCGTCCTCGTGCGCGGTGCGCATCTGCGCCAGCAGGTACGGCTTGAGGCGCTCACGCAACCGCAGGTAGCCGGTGAGGATCCCGTACGCCTCCTCGCCGTACGACCAGACCTCGTTGGGGCCGCCGGTCATGTCGGGTCCGAGCGGCATGCCGGGGTCGCGGAAGCCGTGCAGCCGGAAGAGCGGGCTGAAGGCGCCGTACTGGAACCAGCGCACCAGCACCTCCCGGTAGGCGCCGTCGTCCGGGTCGCCGCCGTGGAAGCCGCCGATGTCAGTGTTCCACCAGGGGATGCCGGACAGCGCGACATGCAGTCCGGCCGTCACCTGGTCGCGCAGTGTGGGGAAGTCGGTGCCGATGTCGCCCGACCACAGGGCGGCGCCGTAGCGCTGGCTGCCGGCCCACGCGGAACGGTTGAGGGTCACCACCTCCTCGTCCCCGGCCGCGAGCAGGCCCTCGTGGAAGGTGCGGGAGTTCTCGCGCGGATACAGGTTGCCGACCTCCAGGCCGGGGCCCGCGTGGTAGCGGAGGTTGGCGGCGTGTCCGGGCTTGAGCTCGGGCTCGCAGGCGTCCAGCCAGAACGCCTTGATGCCGTAAGGGGTGAGGTAGTTGTCCTTGATCCGCTGCCACACGTATGCACGGGCATGCGGATTGGTGGCGTCGTAGAAGGCCACCTGGACCGGCTCCGCGACCTGTTTGTCCGGCCAGTCGGCATGCGCCATCGGACCGTACTCGGTGCCGATGAAGTGCCCGGCCTGCTCCATCGGCTGGTGGGTCTCGCTGAGCGGCGAGACGGACGGCCAGACGGAGACGGCCAGCTGCACGCCCATCTCGGCGAGTTCGCGGGTCATCGCGGCGGGGTCCGGCCACTCGGCGGGGTCGAACTTCCACTCGCCCAGGTGCGTCCAGTGGAAGAAGTCGCAGACGATCACGGCGAGCGGCAGGCCGCGCCGCCGGTACTCGCGGGCGACGCCGAGCAGTTCGTCCTGGGTGCGGTAACGCAGTTTGCACTGCCAGAAACCGGCGGCCCATTCGGGGAGCATCGGGGTGCGGCCGGTGACCGCGGTGTAGCGGCGCTGCGCGGCGGCCGGATCTCCCGCCGTGATCCAGTAGTCGGTCTGCCGTGCGCTGTCGGCGACCCAGCGGGTGCCGGTGGCGGCCAGTTCGACGCGGCCGATCGCCGGATTGTTCCACAGGAAGGTGTATCCCCGGCTGGAGGTGAGGACGGGGATCGTCACCTCGGAGTTGCGCTGCACCAGGTCGATGACGGCGCCCTTCTGGTCGAGCAGGCCGTGCTGGTGCTGGCCCAGCCCGTACAACCGCTCACCGTCGTAGGCGCGGAAGCGCTGCTCGATGCGGTGGTAGCCGTTGCCGGTCGCGGTGCGCAGCCGCGGTCCTGGCCACCAGAAGTGCGCCCGCTCCTCGGCGAGGAGTTCCTCGCCGCTGTCGGTGCGCAGGAAGCGCAGCATGCCCTCCGCGTCGACGGTCGCGGTGATCGCGCCGTTGACCAGCAGTGCGTGGCCGTCCTCGATCTTGATAGCCACGGACGGGGCGGACGGCGGCTCGTCCAGGAGGGCTCCGGGCAGATCGTCGAGCAGCGGGCCGCCGAGCCGGGCCCGTACCCTTATCGCGTCCGGGCCCCAGGCTTCGACGCGCAGTGTCTCCTGGCGTCCGGTCCACTCCAGGCCGCCCGCGCGTTCGCTGAACGTGCCGGCCGTGGGTGAGGACTGGGCGAGGGACACGGCGGGCGGAGTCTGACTCACGGTGGGGTCTCCTTCAGAGCGCGAGGGATCTCAGGGCGTGCGGCATCGCGGTCCGGCGCCGTGGGCTGCGGGACCCGGGAGGAGAGTGGAAGATCTCAGACGGCGGGTGCGGGCCCGGTGCTGCCGCGCACGGTGAGCTGCGGCGGGAGCAGCGTGAGCGGTCGCGGCTCGCGGCCCTCCAGCTTGCCCATCACCAGCTCGACGGCCCGGCGCCCCATGTCCTGGGCGGGGATGGCCACCGACGTGAGCCGTACGGAAGCCTGCTCGGCGACCTGGTCGGGACAGATCGCGATCACCGACACGTCCTCGGGGACCGCCCGGCCCTGCTGCTGGAGCAGGCTGAGCAGGGGGCCGACGGACGACTCGTTCTGCACCACGAGGGCGCTGGTGCGGGGCCGCTCCTCGAAGATGCGCGACAGGACCCCGGCGGTGGACTCGTAGCTGCCGTCGCAGGGGCGGTGGATGAGCCGCAGGTCCCGCTCACGGGCGCGCCGGCGCAACCCCTCCATCGTGCGCTCGGCGAATCCGGTGTGCCGCTGGTAGACCGCGGGAGCCTCGCCGATCACCGCGATGTCGCGGTACCCGAGGTCGGCGAGATGATCCCCGCACAGTTCTCCGGTGGCGGTGAAGTCCAGGTCGACGCAGGTCAGTCCGGAGGGATCGGCCGGCAGCCCGATCAGGACCGACGGGTGGACCGAATCCCGCAGCAGCGGGACGCGTTCGTCCTCCAGCTCGACATCCATCACGATCATGGCGTCCGCCAGCCCGCTCCCGATCACCCGTCGCACGGCGGCGGGGCCCTCCTCGCCGGTCAGCAGCAGCACGTCATGGCCGTACTGACGTGCCGTGGTGGCCACGGCGATGGCGATCTCCATCATCACCGGCACGTACATGTCCGTCCGCAGCGGCACCATGAGCGCCACGATGTGCGACCGGTTGCTGGCGAGCGCCCTGGCTCCCGCGTTGGGGTGGTAGCCGAGTTCCTGGATGCTGCGCTCGACGCGGTCGCGGGTCCCCTCCGAGATCGAGCGCTTGCCGCTGAGAACGTACGACACCGTGCTGGCGGAGACACCGGCGTGCCGGGCGACCTCGGCGAGCGTGGCCATGGAGGGTCTCCATCCGACGAGGGCGAAGGGGTTGCACAGGACAACCTATCGATTGAAGCGCTTCGACAACATTCGCGACCCTGTCCTGTGACAGCTGCCGCGTATCGACACTAGACGCGGCCCAAGCTGGTGTCCAGAGTTCAGTCGAAGCGCTTCAACGCCTCGCCTGCAACGCCTTCGCTGCAACCTGTCTGATGCCTCGTCCCGCCAGACAGGTTCCCGTTGTTACTCCTGGGGACCCGATCGGCGACGACGGGTGATCAGGAGGGCGGCGATGACCGCCGCGATGACCGCTGCGGCGATGGCCGCTGTCAGCAGGGCGGACGACGATCCGTCATCGCCGGTGCCGGCGGCCGCGGTGGGGTGGCCGGGGGCCGGGGCTGCGGAGGCGGAGACTGGCGGAGCAGGCGTGGTGGCGGACGTGCTGGGCGCCGGGCGGCCCGGAACGGCTGTGACCTTGAGGGTGGTCCTACCGGCGCCGATGGCCGGGAACGCGGACTCCGCCGCGATCTGCCAGGTGCCGGGCGGCAGCGGTACGGCGACGGTGTAGGTGCCCTGCGCCATGTCCAGCGGGGTGAGGGCCCACGGCCCGACCTGCCGGCCGTCCGCCGCCGTCGCCTGCAGCGTCGCGGCGACCTTCTCGTCCACGGGGTGGTGGTCCTCGTCCCAGGTGGCCGTGACCGTCAGGCGGCCCTCCGCATTGCCGGTGATCTCCAGGTGGATGGTGTCCCCGTGGGCGGACGCCGGGCCCGTGGGCAGCAGCGACAGCAGGGTGGTGAGGGCGATCAGCAGTGCGGCCGTGAGCGGCCGGAGCAGGCGGAGGGACGGGAGGGGCATCGGGGACCGGCTTTCGGGAGGATCGGGAGACACGGCGGGACGGGCGGCGGGAGGGCCCACAGGAGTGCCGACGGGCCCGCCCGGTGGGGCGGGCCCGTCAGTTCATGTGTTTCCGGCCGTCGTCAGGACGTGGACTGCAGGAACGTCCAGCGCTGCCAGGCCTGGTTGCCGGGCTGCTGCAGTTCCAGCAACGCCCCGCCGTAGTAGTCGCGGTTGCTCACGCCGAGGACGAGCGGGGAGCCCTTGACGCCGAGCGTGTAGCCGGTGGCGTTGGCAGTGATCTTCCACGCTTGCGACGCGGCGGTGCCGCACGGCTGCTGGGCGATCCACTGACCCGCGACCGGCTTCCCGCCGATCTGCAGGCACTTGCCGGAGACCGCGGACTTGACCCGGACGTAACCGCCGCCGACGTTCTCGAACAGCCACTGCTGGTTGGTGTAGCCGTGGCGCTGGTAGCCGATGAGCACCGCACCGTTGGCACGGGAGGCGCCGTACATGTCGGCGGCCTGTCCGGTGAAGCTGTTCAGCATCAGGTAGCGCTTGCCGGGCTCGACCGGGCCGGCCGTGGTTCCGCCGGCCGGCTGGGTACGGAACGCCGCCTGGCGACCGGGCGCGGAGACCTTGCCGTCCGCGCCGTGCACGGCTACGGCGACCTTGTACTGCGTGCCGGGCTTCAGGCTGACCACGCGCACGGTGGTGGCCTTGACGTTGCCGATGGCCTTCTGGTCCAGCAGCAGGTCGTACCCGGTGGCGCCGGAGGCCGGCTTCCAGGTGAGCACCGCGGAGTTCTGCGTCACCTGGCTCACGACGACATCAGGACCGGTCGTCGGGTTCGGGTCGGGCGTCGTGGTGGTCGGGTTCGGCGTCGGCCCGGTCGTCCTGGTGGGGGAAGGCGTCGGGCTCGGCGTCGGGTTGGGATTGGGGTTGCTGCCGCCGTTGCTGAGCAGGAACTGGTTGTTGGCGATGTTCCAGTGCGTCGTCAGATAGCTGCCCGGCTGCGGGTTGGTGTTGAAGTAGTCGTCGTGATTGCAGTCGAGCCGGTCGTCGCTGCTGCGGTTCGGGCAGTGGATCTGCATCTGCGGGTAGTACGGCGTGTCCGAGTAGCACATGATGTCCCACTCGTCCACGCAGTGGCCGCCACGGCTGGTGTGCGGGGCGCTGTTGTTGACCGCGCCGAGGTTGTGGCCGAGTTCGTGGGCGGGCGTCGAACCTCCCCAGCAGCCGGAGTCCGTCCGGCCGTAGGAGGGGCCGAAGTTGCTGGAGTTCTCCGGGCCGGGACGCTCGTCGCCCGCGAAGCTGCCGATGCCGCAGTAGACGTTGGAGTCCGCGAAGATCATGTACTTGCGGTCGCGGCGGTTCAGGCCCTGGGCCGCCAGCGCCTGGTTGGTGGCGCTGAAGTCCTGCATCGCGGAAGCCGGCACTTCGAGGTTGAGTACCGCGACGGTGCAGTCGGACTCGGTGACGTAGCGGATGTGCCGCACACCGCCGGTCTCCGTCGCGCTCGCGTTGTAGATGACGTCGGAGTCGTGCGCCCATTTCTTGAACGAGGGAAGGTACTCGGCGAACCGGTTCGCGCCGGGGCCGTGCGCGTAGACGACCTGGACGCGGTTGCCGGTCGACCCGTCGCCGTCACAGATCACGGCCGAACCCGCGTCCTGCGCCGCGGCGCTCTTGGCGGCGGTTCCCGTGGTGCCCGTCGAGGCGGGCGGCGCCGAGGCGATGGCCTTGCCGGGGTGGGCGGCGTCCAGCGTCGCGGGCACGTCCGAGAGCAACTCGGCGCCGCCCGGGGCCTTGCCGCCACCGGCCTTGGGTATCGAGGACACCACGGCCGCCTTGACGGCAGGAGGCGTGTCCTTGGTGATGTCCACGCCCTTGGGCGGTGAGTCGGGGCCGTGCGTGCACTGCTTGACGCCCTCGACCTCGAAGCCGCCGACACACGCACTGTCCTCGGGGGCGGCTTCCAGGCCCTTGTACACCATGCCCTTGCGCGGCTCGTCGGGCGGAACGTCGTCCAGCGCCTGCGGGGATGCGGAGTCCACCTGCTGGGTCGTGCCGCCGATGCCGCCCGTGGTGGCGAGTGCGGTGACGCCACCGGCGACGAGCGTGGCGGAGGCCAGCGCGATGGCGAGGAGCGTCCGTCTCTTGGCCGCCGAGCGGCGCCGGTGCTCGCCTCGATCATTGAGCTGCAACAAGTTCATCCCATCCTTGGGTCTGGACTGCGTTGCGGCGGGACACTGCCACATCGAACGCCCGTTCATCCACACGGATTTCGTTGCTATAGGAGGGGCGAAAGGTGCCGATGGGGCGCCGAATGGCCGAACTGACGCACGGTCACGGACGAGGAGTCTCTGCTGCGCCTCGGTATTGCAGTGACATTGCACTGGAGGTCTAGACCTCTGGAAACCGAATCCCGGCGACATTTCGGCGGCGGAACCTTCACAGGAACATGAGGTCGGCTTTAGGAATCCTTATGCTCCGCCGAAACCGCGACCGCGGAGTGGCGTGAGTGCGATCGGCGGAGGGAACGTCACCCCACGCGCACCGGGCGTCAGTTGAACGTAGCGCATCGCGCCGCAGGATGCGGCTGGTTCGATACCGTTCGGTAACTTGGTTGTTCCAGAGGGTGATAAACATGCTGCGAGACTGCTCGGGCGTCCGGGGGTGGGAACCGCCCGGCCGGACGCCGTACAGCCTTGTGCCCCCGTTGCGTTTCCCGACAAAGCGGTCAGCGGCCCGGTGATCCCGGCCGCCGCTGGTGGGCACGGCGGTGCAGCCCTGGTGGGCGCCGCGCCGAGCATCGCGCGACCGGGCCCGCCGGCCGGCAGTCGTCCGAGGCGCGTGCGCGAAGGCGCCGTCGCCGTCCGCTGAACGACCGGAAGGGCCATGTCGATGTCCACCAGGGGTACCGCGTCCGTGGGGAAGCAGCACTTGGGGCACAGGTCGTATCCCGGCTCGCGGGACACGGCCGCGCCGGAGGCGTCCGGCTCCCCGGAAGTCCGGATCGCGGCGGGACCGCCGGGCAGGACCCGGGACGGCCGGCTGGAGGAGTTACCGGGCCGCGCGCATCCGGCCGTCGACGCGGATTTCGCATCCGCCCGGAGCGCCGTGCAGAGCGCCGTCCACGGCGCCACCCCGGCCGGAGGTCAGGGGGAGATACTGCGGCTCCCTTCTCCGCAGGGGGACAGGAGCGGCCCCACCCCGGTGGTGCGCGGCCTCGCCGAGGGTCTGCTGCGACAGCTTCCCCACCTGGTGGAAGAGCTCATGGAACTGACCGTGGGCAGGGGAGTACGGCATCTGGAGCTCGTACCAGGGTCCGAAATACGCCGTTCCCTCCACGAGAACGTCCTCGGGTTCCTGCGGATCCTCGCGGGGAAGCCGCCCGCCGACAGCAATCCGCTGGCCGTCCCGATGGCGTGGGGACACTACCGCGCCCAGGAAGGCGTGTCGGTCGAGTCCCTGCTCCGCGTCCACCGGCTGGCCACCCAACTGCTCTGGGAGAAGCTGTTCGACGAGGCCCGGGCGCTGTCCCCGGAAGTGCTGCAGCGGCTCCTCGACGAGAGCGGCCCCGTGTGGGATGCGCTCGACAGCTACTCGCAGGCTTTCGTCGAGGGGCACCGCGTGGCGGAGGCCGACGCCCAGCGCCGCAGCAGCGCACGCCGTGAGACGGTGATCGACGCGCTGATCGAGGGCCGCGGCGTCGAGCCGGTGGTCGCGGCCGAGGCGCAGGTGACTCTCGGCCTTCCCGCGCGCGGCCGGTTCGTCGTGATCACCATGGCCGACGAGACGGCGCCGAACGGGCAACACGACGCCGACGGCTTCGGGAGCGGGACGCCGCGCGCGCTGCGTCACGCCCTGCCCTCCCATACGGTCCTGGCCGTCTGGCGCAGGCGCACCGACCGGCACATCGGACTGCTGGAACTGGGCAGCACCTCGCTGGGGCGGCTGGTCGAAGCGCTCTCGTCCGGCGTGGGCCGGCGGGTGGGAATCTCCTGCGAGGTCGACAGTCTCTCCGACATCGCCACCGCCTACCACTGCGCCGAGACCGCACTGCAGACCCTGCCCGCGGCCACCGATGGCGTCGCTGCCTTCGACGACCACCTGCTGGAAGCCCTCGTGGTGACCAGTCCGCACGTCGCCCAGCGGCTGGCCCGCCACACCTTCGGAAGGCTGCTCGACTGCCCTCAGGAGGAACGCGACCTGCTGCTCGCGACCCTGGACGCCTGGTTCCGCGGCGGCTGCTCGGCAGCCAGGGCCGCCGACGAGCTGCACTGCCATCGCAACACCGTGCTCAACCGGCTGCGCCGCATCGAGACGCTCACCGGCAGCATGCTCGACGACGACCGGCACCAACTCGCCTGCCGGATGGCACTGGTGGCCGTGCGCTGCCCCTGAGCGCCCGGACGCGATGCGCCGCTCCTGACCTTTCCGATCTGGTGAACCGCTCCTGACCTGGTGCGTTGTGCTCGGCGCACAGCCGGGTCGCGGAAATCCGCAGCAGGCGGCCATCGACTCCGGCATCGGCGCACGCGACCCTGGAGGCGGGGGAACACGCACACGTGGCCGGCTTCACCGCCGGTTCATGGCCCGGCTTCCAGATGAGCGGCCGACCCTCTCGGGCCGACGGTCCCGTCCGCAACGCGGCAGACGGCAGGGACCCCGGCACGGCCCATGGTCCCCGAGTGCCTGCTGGGAGAGATGCTGTGACCGACGTATTCGTCGACTCGTTCGTCCACGCACTGGGCGAACGCAAAGCCCATGTCAGCGAGACCGGCGCCGCGGGGCACCTGATGTCCTCGGCGCAGGACCTGGAGTCGGCCGGTTTCCGCTGGCACCACGTCTGTGAACCGACGACCGGCGCCTACGACCTGGCGAGGAACGTCACCGCGCAACTCGCCGACTCCGGCCGGCTGGGCGACGTGGACGCGATCGTCTACGCGACGTGCCTGCCCGGCAACGGCAACGCCGGAGACCCGGCCGCGTGGGAGCGCAGCCGGGACGTGAAGCACCTCATGGACTTTCCCGCCGGCCGGCTGCAGGCCGACTTCGGGCTCGGGAAGGCCGTCGTCATCGGGCTCAACCAGCAGGCGTGCACGGCGATGCTGGGCTCCCTGCGGCTGGCCGGGGCGATGCTCCGGGCCGAGGAGGACTGGGAGCGGGTGCTGTGCGTGACGGCCGACCGCTTCCCGGAGGGAGCCCGTTACGAGCAGGCCTACAACCTCATCTCCGACGGCGCCGCAGCGTGCGTCGTCAGCCGGGAACCCGCCGCGTTCCGCCTGGTGACAGCACACCAGATCACCAACGGCGGCCTCGGACAGGCGGATGACGACGAGACGGTCGGCATGTACTTCGCGTACACCCACCGGCTGGTGCGCGAGACCCTGACCCGCGCCGGGCTGTCGGCCGCGGACCTCGACTGGGTCGTCACCCAGAACACCAACGACAAGGCCTGGCAGATCCTGGCCCGGCTGCTCGGGGTGGACGCCGGGAAGGTCTTCTTCTCGTCCATGCGGGACGTGGGGCACGTCATCTCCGCCGACAACATCATCAACCTCGCGGAACTCATCGCTTCCGGCCGGCTGCGGCCCGGTCAGTACGTCGCGCTCGTCATGGCCGGATTCGGTCTGAACTGGCAGTGCGTGATCCTGCAGGCCACCGAGTCCTTCGCAGCGTGAGCCGGAGGAGCGTCCGCGGCCGCAACGCCCGCGGCCGCAGCGTCCGGGCGGATCCGCCCGGACCGCCTGCCACCGGTACGCGAACCGACACGACACGTCAGATGAGGACAGTGTGAGTAGTACAGCGAATGCTCCGAAGCCCCGGCTCGCCGAGGCCATCGCCTCGCTCGGTGACACCGTGAGCAGGCTCAGCCACCTCTCGAAGCGCTCCTACCAGAACCCCTACATCACGCTGCGGCAGTGGCCGGCGGAGGTCCGGCCCGAGGATGACTGGTTCAGCTCACCGGAGTACGTGAGCCTGTACGGCACCCCGTTGTGGGACACGCTCGACGAGCCTGCCAGGCGGCGGCTGGCCTTTCACGAGGCCGTCAACTTCTACAGCCTCAACATCCACGGCGAGAAGGGCCTGATGCAGGGCCTGGCGCAGCGGCTGTACCGCAAGGACCTGGTGGACGTCTCGGAGTATCTGCACCACTTCCTCGACGAGGAGAACAAGCACAGCATCTACTTCGGCGGCTTCTGCACCCGGTACGCGAAGGTGTACCGGAGCCGTCAGTTCGCACTGGAGGAGACCCGTTCGCAGAGCGTCGAGGACTTCCTCTTCTTCGCCAAGACCATGATCTTCGAGGAGATCGTGGACCGCTACAACTGGGTCCAGGCCCGGGACGCCCGGCTGCACCCCGTGGCGCGGTTCATCAACGACAACCATCACGTCGAGGAATCACGGCACCTGGTCTTCGGCCGTCAGCTGGTCACCGCGCTGTGGGGAGCCTGCGTCCCCTCATGGGGCGACGACACGGTGGCCGACCTGCGCCGTCAGCTGGAGCAGTTCTTCGTCGTCAGCTGGCGCGAGTACTACAACCCCGACGTCTACGCCGACGCCGGGCTCGACGATCCCTGGGAGGTCGCCGAGCAGGCCTGGTCCGCACCGGCGCAGGGCGCCCACCGGCGTGCGGTGTCGACGAAGGTGCTGTCCTTCCTCACCGAGGCGGGGATTCTCGACAAGGAGCCGGCCGATGCGTTCTGACCAGGAGATCCGGGACCTGCTCAGGTCCTGGGTCCTCACCAAGGCCCCCGAGTTGTCCGCCGACGGCCTGACGGACCGGACGCCGCTGTTCGAGGAGCGGCATCTGAGGTCCGTGCACCTGCCGGAACTCCTGCTGCTCCTGGAACGGCTGCGCGCCGCACCGATCGAAGTGGAGGACCTGCGGCCCGGGGACTTCCGTGACATCCACACGATGGTGGACCGGTTCGGCGGAGCGGGGGTGACGCCGTGAAGCGCGCGGCAGCGAGCGCGGCCGGCTCCGAACGGCTCGCCGCTCTGCACGGTATCGGCCTTTCCTGGCAGCCGTCCGGGCAGGCGGCCCTGCGCGGCCCGCTGTTGCGGCTCGCCGAGGAGTGCGACCGCGCCTTCGTACGGCTCGCCTCCCTCTGGGACGCGGAGGAGGAGCGGCACCCCGCGTCACTGCCCGCCGAACGGCTGCAGCAGGTCGGCTACCTCCGCTCCTTCCCGCACCAGGCGACCTTCGTGGCCCGACTGAGCCCCGAGGAGCCGAACATCGACGCCTTCCTCACCGGCCCCGTCATGGACGAGGACGGGCGGGTCGAACTGTCCGGGCTCTCACCGGTCACCGAGGTCCTGACCCCGGCGGCCTGCTACCACCTCTACAGCGGCCATCAGGGCGAAGTGCTCGACCAGGCGCTGTACCTGACGACACGTAACATCTGTTTCCGGCAGGAGACGCACTACGTGCCGCTGCGGCGGCTGAGCAGCTTCACGATGCGGGAGATCGTCTGCGTCGGCACCGCCGCCGAGACGGTCGCCTTCCTCGACCGGGCCAGGACCGCCCTCGACCTGTTCTTCGGGCTGATCGACCTGGACCTGGAGTGGCTCACGGCGACCGACCCGTTCTTCCGGCCCGAGGACAACCCGCGCCATCTGCTGCAGCGCGTCCAGCCGGTGAAGTACGAGGCCACGTACGGCGGTGACCTGGCCATCGCCTCGGTCAACCGGCACCACGACCACTTCGGGTCCGGCTTCGGCATCACCCGCGACGGCCGGGCCGCCGACAGCAGCTGCCTCGCCTTCGGCCTCGAACGCTGGCTGTTCGCCCTCACCGACCGCCACGGCCTCGACCCCGCTTCCTGGCCCGCCCTGGAGGACGCGGCGACGACGGTCCTGGCGAAGCTGCGGGGAGGGGCGGAGTGAGGGGAACCACGGTCATCACCGGCGCGGACGGCTACCTGGGCCGCCGGCTTGCCGCCGCACTGCTCGACGACGGGGACGACGACCTGATCCTGGCCGTCCGTGCCGCCTCCGCAATCGAACTCGACAGCAAGTGGGAGCGGCTGGCGGAGGAACTGGGACCGGACGCCGCAGGGCGTACCCGGTGTGTGGCGGCGGACGTCCGCCACGACAGCCTGCTGTCCGACGTCGATCCGGGTGTGGTCACCCGCATCGTCCACGGGGCAGCCGTCACCCGCTTCAACGTCGAGCGCGATATCGCCGCCGACATCAACGTGGCGGGCGCCGTTCGGCTGCGGGCCTTCGCGGGACGGTGCGAGAACCTGCAGCGGTTCGCCCTGCTGTCCACGCTGTACGCCGCAGGCAGCCATCAGGGCGACATCGCGGAGGAGCGGCTCCCGGACGCCGGCTTCGTCAACCACTACGAGTGGTCGAAGTGGGCGGCCGAGGAACAACTCCTGGGCGCGGCAGGGGAGATGCCGGTCTCCGTACTGCGGCTGCCCACGGTCATCGCCGACGACGACAGCGGGCACGTCACGCAGTACAACGTCTTCCACAACACGCTCAAGCTCTTCCACTACGGGCTGCTGTCGCTGCTGCCGGGGGACGAGAAGACCCCGCTCTCCCTCGCGACGGCCGCCTTCACCGTCTCCGCGGTCACCCGCCTGCTCGATCCCGCGGTCGCCGACGGTGTCTACCACGTCTGCCCCGACCCGGCGCGGACGCCGACCCTCGGGGAGCTCGTCGACCTCGCCTTCAGCGTCTTCGAACGCGACCCGGGATTCCGGCGGCGGGGCCTGATCCGGCCCGTCCCCTGCGACCGGGAGAGCTTCGACGACCTGCTGCACGCCGCCACCGGGCTGCGCGCCGGGCCGCTCCACCAGTCACTCGCGTCGGTCTCACCCTTCGCCGCCCAGCTCTATCTGCCGAAGACGTTCCGCAACGAAGCGCTGCGCGCGGCCTGGCCCGCGTACGCGGCCCCCGATCCGTACGCGCTGACCGAGGCCACCTGCACCCGGCTGGTCACCTCGAAGTGGGGCCGACGGCCCGAGGAGACATCGTGACCCTTTCCGAGAACGACCTGTGGCTGCTGAGCTACTACCGCTCGTCCGAGATCAACGGTGCCCTGTTCTTCGGCCGGGTCGCCCGCACCCTGCGCGGCGGCCCGCTCCAGGCGAACGTGACCCACCACTTCGCCGACGAGGCCAACCACGCGAAGTACTGGACCCGTTGCATCGAGGACCTCGGTCACCCGGCGACGAAGTTGTCCGGCAGTTACCAGGACCAGTATCTGGAGGCCGTCGGCCTGCCCGCCAACCTCATGGAGGTCATGGCGGTCACCCAGGTCTTCGAGAAGCGGGTGATCGCCCAGTACCGCCGCCATCTGCGGGCCGGGGACACCCATCCGCGGGTCCGGCGGACCATCGAGACGATCATGGAGGACGAGCGCTGGCACGTGAAGTACGTCAGGGACGCCCTGGAGGAGATGGCGGGCCGGTACGGCCAGGAGTACATCGACTCCACCCTGGCTCGCTTCACCGCGGCCGACGAGGAGGTCTACGCGAAGACCCTCGCGGAGTACGGCGAACGCATCTCGTTCCTGGGCGGCCCCGAGCTGCCCTTCGAAGATCCGCCCTTCGCCGAGGGCACGCCGTGACCAGCCCCGCGGCGAACCCGGTCCGAGGCGGAACGACGGTGCTTGCCGTATGGACCCGGCGACCGCTGGCTCCCGCCGCGCTGACCGGGCCGGAGAGCGCGCGGTTCGCCGCACTCACCGGCCGGGTGCAGCGGGAGCAGTGGCTGATCTCCCGGCATGCCCTGCGCACCCTGCTCGGGGTACTGGGGCTGCCGGCCGACACGACCGCCTACGCCTTTCCGCACCGCCGTCTGTCGCTCTCCCACATCGGGGGAGCAGCCGTGGCCGCGGGTCTGGCGGTTCCGGCCGGGGGTGTGGTGGGGGTCGGGGTCGATCTCGAAACGGCCCGCGATGCGCGCCGGGAGACCGCGCGCTTCTTTCTCGACGAACGCGAACGCTCCTGGCTCGACACCGTTCCCGAGAGCGCCCGCGCCGCAGAACACGTACGGCTGTGGACGGTCAAGGAGGCGCTGTACAAGGCAGATCCGGCCAACCGGCACACCGTCCTTCTCGACTACACCACCGACGACCCCGCGGCCGGCTCCGGCCGTGCCCGGCGGCGTCCGCCGCACGACACCGTCTTCGGCTACACCGCCGCCCGGTTCGGTGATGCCCGGCTGTCCGTGGCCGCGGCCTTCCACCGTCCCCCGATCACCTCCGTAAGGACCTCAACCGTGCCCTCCGTCACCTTCGACGACGTCGCCCACCGCATCAGCGCGACGCTTTCCGTTCCCGTCGACACCCTGACGCCCGAGACGAACCTGCGGGACCTCGCCGCCGACAGCTTCCTGCTCGTCGAGATGGCCGTCGACCTGCAGGAGGAGTTCGACGCGCTGTTCACCCAGGCCGACCTGCGGGAGGTGACCACCCTGGGGCAACTGGCGGGGCTCGTGGGCGCGCAGCCCTGACCCGGAGCAACCGCGTACTTCTCCGGCCGGCACGCAGGCGGCCCCCGCTCGCCCGCCCCACCCGCCCGGACCCTCCTGACCATCCGACCCACCGGAGTGCGCCATGTCGCAGCGTCTGAGCCAAGCCCTCCACCGGTTCCGCGGACCCCTGCTGGCCCTCTGGCTGGTGGCGCTCGTCGCCGCCGCCATCGCGGCGCTGCCGCTGGCCGACCGGCTGAGCGGCGGCGGGTGGTACGTACCCGGATCGGACTCGTCGAAGGCGGTGCAGTCGATGCGGTCGGGATTCGCCGACCGCGGCGCCAGCAACCTCACGCTGGTCGTGACGGACGAACGGAACGTCGCCGGCAGCCCGGAGTTCGACCGGCGGATGAGCCAGGTCATGCGAGAGGTCACCGCTGACAAGCGGCTGGAGACGACGGGCAGTTACGGCTGGCTCACCCTGTCCGGACACTCCCGGCAGGAGTTCGTGGGCAAGGACCGCCGGACCGCCGTCACCATGGTCGGGCTGGCGCTGGACGACGGGACGGCCCGTCGCGTCCTGCCGGATGTGCAGCAGGAGATCGACCACCGCTACGCGCCCCAAGGGCTGCGGGTGTCGATGGTCAGCGCCGGAACGTTCTGGGGCGAGATCAACAAGCTGAGCGCGGAAGGTCTGCAGAAGGCCGAGCTCATCACCTTCCCGCTGGTGCTGCTCATCCTGCTGCTGCTCTATCGCGGTGTCGTCGCGGCCGTGGTCTCGTTCGTGGTCTCGGTGACCGCGATCGTCCTGACCTTCGGGGTGATGTCCGTACTCGCCGCGCACATCGAACTGTCGATCTTCGTCCAGAACGCGGCGACCATGATCGGCCTCGGGGTCAGTGTCGACTACTCGCTCTTCATCATCTCCCGGTACGTCGACGAGCTGACCGCGGGACGCGATCGCACCACAGCGCTGGCGACAGCCCTGCGCACCAGCGGACGAACCGTCCTCTTCTCGGGGCTGATCGTCGTTCTCGCCATGTCCAGCCTCTTCCTGGTGGACCTCAACGTCATACGGTCCATCGCGCTGGGCATCGTCGTCGTGGTCGCCTTCGCCACCCTGGCGAGCGTCGTGGTCCTGCCCGTCGTCCTGCACCTGATCGGCGACCGCATCCTGTGGGGGCGGCTGCCCATGCAGCGGCGCACATCAGGGGAGAAGGGCCGGTCGACGGGGGAGCATCGCCGGACGGCGGGGGAACGGGGGCACCGCTGGGGGAGTGTGGCGCGCCAGATCATGCGCCGCCCCGTGCTGTTCCTGACGCTGGCGAGCGCCGCCCTGCTGGCGCTGGCCGTCCCCTCGATGGACCTGCACACCTTCACCCCCGACGCGCGGATCGCGCCCGCCTCGTCCCCCGTCCGCCAGGGGTTCGACGCCGTGCGGGAGCAGTTCGGGCCGGGCAGGGCCTCACCCCACCAGATCGTCATCACCTCGCGGACCGCGCTGTCCGCGTCACCCGACGCCGGGAGGGTCACCGCGCTCCAGGAGCAGCTTCTCCGGCTGCCCCACGTCACCGCGGTCAGCTCCCCGCTGGACGTCCTGCGCACCGTCAGTCCCCAGCGCCCGCTGGCGGGGCTGGACCCGGCGGTGTTCTCGCGGCTGCCCGGCGACGCCCGCGGCACCGTCGACCACTACGTCTCCGCCGACCGCCGGACGATCGTGCTGGAGGTCGTCGGGGACGACTACGCCTCCGCCGACCGGTCCCGCGCGCTGCTGGCTGCCGTCCGCTCGGCCGCGGCCGGGACCAATGCCCCCGGCCTGCATGCGGTGGTCGGCGGCGAGACCGCCGAAGGCGCCGACGCCAACACGGCGATCGGGGACGCCCTGCCCGAGGTCGTCGCGGTGATGCTGGCGGTCCTCTACCTGATGCTGCTGGTCACCTTCCGGTCCCTGCTGCTCCCGGTGAAGGCCATCGCGATCAACATGCTGTCGCTCGGCGCAACCTACGGTGTGCTGGTCCTGGTCTTCCAACGTGGCCTGGGCGCCGCCCTCTTCGGCTTCGACCAGTCGGACCATCTCCAGAACTTCGTCCCGATCCTGCTGCTGGCGATCCTGTTCAGTCTCAGTACCGACTACGAGGTCTTCCTGCTCCGCCGCATCCGCGAGGAGCACGACGCGGGCGCGGACAACACGACTGCCGTGGCCACCGGAATGGCCCGCACCGCGCCTCTGATCTCCGGGGCCGCACTGCTGATGGTCGCGGTGTTCGGGGCCTTCGCGCTGACCGGCATCATGCCGATCCAGCAGCTCGGCCTCGGTCTCGCACTGGCGATCGCCCTGGACGCCACCGTCATCCGGCTCATCGTCGTGCCCGCCGCCATGCGGCTGATGGGCCGGTGGAACTGGTGGCTGCCGGGCCGGCGCCCGACCCCGGCCACCGCATCCGCATCCGCATCCGCAAGAGCGCCCGAACCCTCGGACGCCTCGGAGCCGTCGGGCCGCGCGTGAACCCGATCCCTATCTGCCCTTGTGCCCCTGTGCTGTTCTTCGAAAGGACACCTAACCCGTGGACAAACCCGCCCTCTTCCTCCTCCTGCTGAACTTCGCCGTCATCGGAGCGCTCCCCAGAGTCTTCTTCCGGTCCGACGGCCGCTTCAACCTGAAGTGGTGGCTGACAGCGCTGCCCTTCGGCCTCAGCCCGCTGTTCGTCGCCGGGTCCACGGCTCTCGGCTGGGAACCGATCACCCCGGACTCCTGGCGCACGGGGCTGACTCTTGTGGCGGTGGCGCTGAACGCCGTCTCGATCGCCCTGATCTTCCTGACCCTGGGCACCCACCGGATCCCCGTCGCGCTGTGGCACCAGGAGAACGACGACCCGCGCCACATCGTCACCCACGGTGCCTACGGCATGATCCGGCACCCGTTCTACGCCGCGTTCCTCCTGGCGTTCCTCAGCGGGGCCGTGCTCTTCCCGCACGTGATCACTCTGGCGCTGTTCTGCTACGGGTTCGCCGCGCTCAATGCGACGGCCGCTCAGGAGGAACAACGGCTCAGCGGGTCGGAGTTCGGGCCGGAGTACCGGAGGTACGTCGCGATGACGGGGCGCTTCGTGCCTCGTCCGGGCAGGTCCGCGCCGGCGGAGACCGGCCGGGTCGGGGGCTAGCCGTGGCCGTCCTCCCGCCGCTCACCGCCTGGCTGACCGACCCTCACGCCGGGCGGGGTGTGCGCTTGGCCGACGACTCGGGCGGCTGGACCTACGTCCCCTATCCGGAGCTCGCGGCCGCCGCCCGCCGGGCCGCCGCCGGGATGCGGTCGGCCGGCGTCCGCCCCGGTGACGTCGTGTGCCTGCTGATGCCCACCGGCCTGCCCTGCCTGGCCGCGCTCTTCGGCGTCTGGGCGGTCGGCGCGACGATCTCCCCGCTGCCACCGCCCTCGTTCCAGACCGATGACGCGTACGTCGAGCACATCGTCGCCGTCCTGGAACAGGCCGCACCCGCCCTGGTGATCGCGAGCGGGGAGTTCGGTGATCTGGCCGCCCGCGCGATGACCCGGGCGGGGCTTCCCGGCCGGCCGTGGACGCCGCAGGAGATCACAGCCGAGGCCGTACCCGATGGGGTCGTACCCGAAGGGCCCGGATCCGAGGCGCACCGGCCGGTGGCTCCGCCCGCCGAGTCCATCGCCCTGCTCCAGTTCACCTCGGGCTCCACCGGCCGGCCACGCGGGGTGCGGGTCTCCTGGCGGAACCTCACGGCGAACCGTGCCCTGCAGAGCCGTCTGATCGGATGGAAGGACGGCGACGGATTCGCCTCCTGGCTGCCGCTCCACCACGACATGGGCCTGATCGGCTGCTGCCTCTTCCCGGTCGCCTCGCAGAGCGACCTGTGGCTGATGCGCCCGGACCAGTTCATCCGCGACCCGGCCCGCTGGCTGGACTGCTTCGCGCCCGGCCGGGCGGCGCACTCGGCGGCGCCGTCGTTCGCGTTCGCCTACGCGGCCCGGCGTGTCCGGCCGCGGCGGCTGGACGAACTGGACCTGTCCGGCTGGCGCAGTGTCTGCGTCGGCGCCGAGGCGGTCGACCCGGCGGCGCTCTCCGCCTTCGCCCGGTTCGCCGCACCGGCCGGGTTCTCCCCGGACGCGTATGTGCCGTCCTACGGCCTGGCCGAGAACACGCTCGCGGTGACGGGCGCCGCGGCACCGCTCGTGATCGTGCGTCCCGACTGGGCCGCGCTGCGGATGGGCCGGGAGGTGACCGTCGAAGACACCGCCCGCTTGGGTGACGGGGAGGTCGAGCCGGGCTCCGGCTGGCTGGTCGGCCACGGCTTCCCCCAGGACGGGGACGGCGTCGCCGTCCGGATCCTCGACGAGGACGGCGCCCCGGTCCCGGCAGGCCATCTCGGGGAGATCGCCGTGTCCGGCGCCTCGGTGGCGCCGGGTTATCACGCGGGACGGGAGGGCGGTCCGGATTCCACCCGCTTCCTCGAGGGTGAACTCCGCACCGCGGACGCCGGTTTCCTGCACGACGGCCAGCTCTTCGTCCTGGGCCGGATGGGCGACAGCCTGAAACTCCGCGGGCGCAGCGTCTACGTCGACGACCTCGACGCGAAGGTCGCGGCGGCCGCCGGGCTGGACCGGGACCGCGCGGCGGTGGTGGCTCTCAACGATCGCGGCCGGGCCGGGGTCGCCGTCTTCGTGGAAGCCGCCCCCGGCCCCTGGACGGAGAAGGTGACCGAGATGCTGCGGGCCGAACTCGGTCCCGAGCCCGCCCTCACCCTCGTCGCCGGCCGCCGCGGGCTGCTCAAGCGCACCACCAGCGGCAAGCTGCGCCGCCGTCATATGTGGCAACTGCTTCAGGAGGGCGGTCTCGAGGCGGTGACGACCAGGTTGTGACGATCAGGCTGTGACGGACCCCGCCTCACCCGGGCGGGGTGCTCCTCCGACGTCGTGTCACGGAACTTGATCGACGGGACGTCAGAAGCGGACCAAAGCACCCTATAAAGGGATACTCTCCCCTCGGATGGCACCAGGACTGCTACCGATGGAGAGCGATGCCAGCGAATCAGCGCACCACCGGCGCGACCGTGCGGCAGGTCGTGGGGAATCCCAAGATCTGGGCCTTCCCGGCGACCATCATCGGGCTCGTCGCCCTGCTGCTCTCCCTGGTCTACATGGGCGGCATCCTCGACCCCAGCGGCAATCTGCACCACATGCCCATCGGCCTGGTCAACGCCGACCGGGGCGCCGTGGTGGCGGGGCAGCCGATGAACCTGGGCCGGCAGGTCACCGACGGGATCGCCGAAGCGGCCAAGTCGCAGCAGCAGGCGTCGTGGCGGCAGCTCGACGCGGCGGGCGCCCGGGACGGACTCGCCTCCGGGAAGCTCTACGGCGTCCTCGAGGTGCCGGACGGCTTCACCGCGGCCGTCGGCGCGCTGGGGGCACCGACCGGGCAGCAGCCGGCCCGGCCGACGATGTCGGTGCTGACCAACCCAGGGGCAGGCAGTCTGGCCTCCTCACTGGCGAGTTCCATCTCCCAGCAGACGGCGCACGCGGCATCGGCGCAGCTCGGCGCGTCGCTCATCGAGCGGCCGCGCCCCGGGGGCGGCGCGATGACCAACGCCGAACGGCTTCTCCTGCAGGACCCCGTGACGGTCAAGGTCTCGGTCGGGCATGCCATCGGCTCGCACAGCGGGCTGGGCCTGACCGCCTTCTACTACACCCTGCTCCTGGTCCTGTCCGGGTTCCTCGGGGCGAGCGTGATCAGCAACAGTGTCGACGTCGCCCTCGGTTACGCGGCCAGCGAGCTCGGGCCGGTGCGCACCCAGCGGCCCACCGTGCCGATCACCCGGACCCGGACGTTCATCGTCACGTGTGTGATGTCGCTGGGGCTCTCCGCGCTGACGTCGAGTCTGATCATGCTGGCGACGGTGGTGATCCTGGGTATGGACGCGTCCCATCTGCCGCTGCTGTGGGTCTTCTCGTTCTGCGCGACCGCCGCGGTGGGGCTCGGGGTCCAGGCCCTGCTTGCCGCCTTCGGTGGGATCGGACAGCTGGTCAGCATGTTCGTGTTCATCGCGCTGGCCCTGCCGTCCTCGGGCGCGACCATTCCACTGCAGGCGCTCCCCAGCTTCTACCGCGTGCTGTCCGAGTTCGAACCCATGCGGCAACTCGCCGACGGTGTAAGGGCGATCATGTATTTCGGCGCCCAGGCCGACGCCGGACTCACGCGTGCGTGGATCATGATCGCGGTCGGCTCGATCGCGGCCCTGGCCTTCGGGTTCGCCATGACCGGCTACTACGACCGCAAGGGCCTGCACCGCATCGTTCCCGAACACGCCTGAGATCGTTCCCGAACACGTCTGAGGCCCTTCGGCGGCCGTCAGTTCACCAGCGGTGAGACCGGCCGCTCGAAGAAGGTCTCCAGCGAGACCGTGGCCTGGGTGCCGCTGACGCCTTCGATGGCGTAGAGCCGTCGGAGCACGTCCTGGAGGTGCACCGTGGTGGCGGTGCGCACCTTCACCAGCACCGAGGCGCTGCCCGCGATGATGTGCGCCTCCTGGATCTCGGCGATGGCGGCGAACGCCGCGCCCGACTCGCCCATCCAGGCCGACGACTCGACCATGACGAAGGCGAGCACACCCTGCCCGAGGGCCGCCGGGTCCACGTCCACCGTCGTCCGCCGGATGATGCCGCGCTCGCGCAGTTTCCGCACCCGCTCGTGCGCGGCGCCGGCCGACAGGCCGACGGCCTTGCCGAGGGCGGCATAGGCCTGCGTGGCGTCCTGCTGGAGCAGTGCGACGAGTTCACGATCAATGTCATCCACGCTTGCCACCATACCTCATTCTGCGATATTCATACGAGACAGGATGCAGTTCGGTCTCAAGCCTCAAAGGTGTGATCATGTCTTCTATCGCCCGCCCGTCGATATACGAGATTCTGGATGATCGCTTCCGCACCGGACGCTGTGCGAACGGCGACGAACGGCTCGAGAAGCTGTACGAGGACTGCCGTTGGGCCGAGGGCCCGCTCTATCTGCCCGCCTGGCGGCAGCTGATCTGGAGCGACATCCCCAACGACCGCATGCTGCGCTGGGACGAGGCGACGGGCGCGATCAGCCTCTTCCGCTCGCCGGCCGGCCACAGCAACGGCAACACGCTCGACCGCCAGGGCCGCCTGATCAGCTGTGAGCAAGGCAACCGCCGTGTCAGCCGGACCGAGCCGGACGGGACGCTGACCGTCCTCGCGGAGCGCTTCGAGGGCAAGCGGCTGAACAGCCCGAACGACGCGACCGTGAAATCCGACGACTCGATCTGGTTCTCCGACCCCGACTTCGGCATCACCAGCGACTACGAGGGCCACCGGGCGGACAGCGAGATCGGTGCGTGCAACGTCTACCGGGTGGACCCGGTGACCGGGGAGGTCCGCCTGGTCGCCGACGGCTTCGGCGGCCCGAACGGTCTCGTCTTCTCGCTCGACGAACGGCAGCTGTACGTCTCCGACACCCGCGCGGGCCAGATCCGCGTGTTCGACGTCCGCGAGAACGGCACCCTCTCGGACGGCAAGGTCTTCGCCGAGGCGACCGACGGCATCAGCCGCTTCGACAACATCCGCTTCGACGGCGAGGGCCGTCTGTGGGCCGCGGCCATGGACGGCGGAGTGCACTGCTACGACCCGGACGGGACGCTGATCGGCAGGATCGCGGTCCCCGAGGCGGTCTCCAACATCGCCTTCGGCGGCCCCAAGAACAACCGGCTGTTCATCACCGCGACCACGACGTTGTACTCGCTGGTGATGTCGGTGACGGGCGCACCGCGGACCCGGCGCGTCTGAGCCCACCCCGCCGGGCCGGCGCGTCCGACCGTCGCGCGCCGGCCCGGACCCTCGTCGGCGACGGCAGCCGGCGTGCGCGTCCACCCGGCCCCACGAGGGCTCTGTAGAGGGCAGAATCGATCTGCGGTGTGTCGGCAGGGGTGCGGGCAGAGGCAGTTCGCGGACCGCGTCGTTCGAGGGGGCGTGCCAGCAGTGATCGTGTTCAACTCCACCGGCCAACTCACGCTGCACTACGAGGCCGAGCTGACCGCAGGCGTCCGTGAAGGGCACGCTGTGATCGCCGTGACCCCTCCGGCCGATCTCCTCTCCGCCCCCGCACCGGCCTACATCCTGCAGGTGCGCCGCTACGCCTGCCCTCTCACCTCGATGCGGCTCCGCACGTCCTCGGCGGAACATCCCCTCGAAGACGTTCAAGCCGTGGTACTGCCGGACGAACCGCGCGAGCACCGCTACCTGCTGCCCCCGTGGCCCACCGCGGGTGCGCTGGAGTACCACCTCACCTGGGCACAGGATCCGGCGGGACCGGCGGTCGGAGACGCGCCGGAGGAACGGGTGCTCTTCCTCGTCCGCCTCCTCGCCGAGGACCGCCAGGGCGACACCCAGGTCCTGGAGCACGGGCGGATCGCGGTCACCTGGACGGATCCCGCTCCCGCCGGTGCCAGCCCGCTCGCCGGTCCTGGCGACGGCCGCACCCTGCCCGCGCCGTTGCGGGAGGCCGTCGACGATCTCGTACAAGCCGATGCGGAACCGGTGCCGGGCTGCTCGCACTGCGCGATGCTCTGGGAACTGCGCCTGCTCGAACAGGCCGAACGCGTGAGAGAATCGGCCGAAGAACACCACGATGCCGCGGTCGGTGACTGGGTGGCGCGCTGGCTCCCTGATCCACAGGACGCCTTCCGTGAGTTCATCAACCCGTGCCGGTGCGTCCGCGCCCGGCTGGGTGCCCGCCCGGACCCGCTGACCTGTGGTGGTCGGCGGACCCGGCCGCCCGGCAGCGCCTGGACGCCGAGCTGCGGGAGCGCCTCGTCGCAGCCCGCCGCCGTCACGTCATCCACTACCTCCGCACCATCAACGCCGCCCCGCCGAGCCCCTGACGGCCGGGAGTGCAGGCCGGGTCGCCGGATTCCGCCGCCGATGTCATGGACGGCGACCGGCCAACGCCGACCCATCGGCACGGCTGCCACCAGCGACTATCCCGTCGTATCCGGCCTCCCCCGCCGACCTCGCGGCACCATCCGCGCCCGCTGAAGATCGCCGCCAACAGCTGCGTGGGGCAGGGCTGGCAGAGGTACACCGGTGGCGCTGGGATAATGGGGGCTGACAGCCTCGTACTCGCGCGCTGCCTGACCGTCGACCCAGCACCGGGCCACTGATCCATCGGAGAGACCATGACGACCCCGACCCCGGTCGCCGCTACCACCACCGGCCGCTGATGGGCGCGCTGGAACCCGTCGCCCTGGTGCTCGACGGCTATATCGAAGACGCCCCCGTCCCGGCGCCCGGTGACGAGTACGGGGCGACGGCGGCGTTCCGGCTGATCCACTCGCCCACCGACCACGCGGCGGACGAGATGGTGCTCCCGTGCCTGGTGACGGATCCCGCCCTGGTCAGGACCGCCCTGGAGGATCTGGAAGAGGGCGACCTGCTGCGGGTCGAGGGCGTGCTGATGCTGCCCGGCGGGAGCCCCGACGGCGTGCTGCGGCTGCGGGTGGAAGCTCTTGAGGTGCTGTCGCCCGCCCCGATACGCGAGATCGAGCCCGACACGGTCGACCGGTATGGCCCGTACGTCATCGTCAGCGGCAGCACCCACAGCACCGGCGCCGACCCGGTCCAGATGTGGACCGACGCCGGAGCCTGGGTCGGCATCGCCCCCGGCCCCGCTGCCGTTCAGGACATGATCACCGCGTACGAGGCCCGCACCAACGGCACGTGACACGGGCCGCCTCCCGCGGGGTTTGCGCCAACGGTGGGCGGCGTCCGCAGGTCGGAGACCGAAGGCGCCGCCCTCGATCATTCGGGTCTTGGCCATGAAGGTCGCGATCGTCCGCTTCACCCCTGCATCAGCTCCTGCACCAGGCGTGCGGTGACGTCGAGTCCGGCCCGGCCCAGCAGCGCGGCGATCCGATCCGGCGGCAGCAAGTGGGAGGCGTAGGACACCGGATGGCCTCCGTACGCCCGCGTCGGCCGTAGCTCCTCGTCCTCGCCCACATGGCCGGCCACCATCAGCCGGCCGCCGGGCGCGAGTGTGCGCCGGAACTCGGCGAACACGACGGGCAGCAACGCCGGTGGCGTGTGATGGGTGGAGTAGTAGGCCAGGATGCCGCCGAGCTCGTGATCCCGGACGGGCAGCGCGGTCATCGACCCCACCGTGAACTGCAGCCTCGGGTATGCCTGCCGGGCGAGCTCGATCATCTTCGGGGAGAGGTCGAGACCGAAGGCGGGCACTCCCAGCTCCGCCAGGTGCGCCGTGACCTTGCCCGGGCCGCATCCGAGGTCCGCGACCGGCCCGAGGCCGGCCGCCCGCGCGACTTCGGCGAACGCGGTCAGCATGGCGCGGGACAACGGATCGAGCTCCGCCGGGGTCTTGACGATCTCCGCGTAGTCGGCGGCGACGGTGTCGTACGACTCCCGGACCGCGGCGAGGTAGGAGGATTCGGTCACGGGGACGACCCTAGGGGAGGGCACCGACAGCCGGAGACCGGACAGACCGCGTCCAGCTCGGCGGACGATCGACGCGGTGCGGGTGCAGGCGCAACTGCGGCACTACATACGGCGCATCACGGCCACCACGCGGCCGAGGATCGTCGCGTCGTCGCCCGCGATGGGGGAGTAGGCGTCGTTGTGGGGATGGAGCCACGCGTGCCCGGCCTCGTCGCGCTTGAACCGCTTGACGGTGGCTTCGCCGTCGATCATCGCGGCGACGATGTCGCCGCTGGCGGCCGAGCTCTGACGGCGGACGGTGACCCAGTCCCCGGTGACGATGGCCGCGTCGATCATGGAGTCGCCGACGACTTCCAGGGCGAACAGCTCCCCCTCGCCCACCAGGAGCCGGGGCAGATCGAGCACGTCCTGGATGTCCTCCTGCGCGGTGATCGGAATCCCGGCCGCGATCCTGCCGATGAGCGGCACGCGTGCGGTCGCCGTACGGCCGGCCGGCCGCGTGGTGCGGGAGTCCTCCGGGAGCACGTAGGCGCGTGGTGTGTGGGGGTCTCTGCGCAGGGCGCCTTTGCGCTCCAGCACCATCAGCTGATGGGCGACCGAAGAGGTACTCGACAGGCCCACGGCCTGGCCGATCTCCCGCATCGACGGCGGGTAGCCGGTGCTGTCGATGAAGTCGCGGATGGTGGCGACGATGTCGGCCTGCCGGGTGGTGAGTCCGTCGTAGTTGCCCGGGGCGCCCGGCGGTCGGCCGGGGCGCCCTGCTGTCTTGCGGTTGTCCATGGTCCGCGCGCCCTCCCTCGCTGGTGATCATGGTGAGAGAAGCACAGTAACCCGGACAGACCGGGTAAGGGAACGACCTTTCGAATAACGCTGATGTGACGCGACGCCGTGCCGGCCGCCGGAAGTGCGGGCAGCCGGCTCCTCCGGGGCGACGAGCGGAGCGGCCAGGGGGGCGGAACCACCTCTGATACGTGGCTGACACAAATCCGCGCGGTGCCGGACGCAGAGCCTTGACCGGCTGGATGAGCGCGCGGGCAGGCCGCCCGGCACGAATCGATCTTCAGGTGACGTGATGCGACAGCGCGACAGCACACCGGCGGGACACCACGGCGGCTCCCCTGCCACGGTGCGTGTTCTGCTGGTGGAGGACGACGAATCGATCCGCAGGTCCGTCGGTATGGCGCTGGACCGCTACGGATACGAGGTGTCGGCGGCTCCTGACGGCCTGACGGGCCTGGAGATGTTCCGGGACGGGGAGCACGACCTGTTGCTCCTCGACATCATGCTGCCGCACCTCGACGGCATCGGACTGTGCCGCAGGATCCGCGAGACGAGCCAGGCGCCCATCCTGATGATGTCCGCCCGCGGCGACTCGATGGACGTGGTGGCGGGACTGGAGGCGGGCGCTGACGACTACATCGTCAAACCCGTCGACACCACCGTCCTGGCGGCGCGGATCCGCACCCTGCTGCGCCGGGCCACTTTCACCGGTCACCCCACGAGCGACGACCGGTCCGTCGACGACAGCGTCCTCACCTTCCGGAATCTCACCGTGAACACCCGCGGCCTGGACGTGCACGTCGACGGCCGTCCGCTCGCCCTCACACCCACCGAACTGCGGCTGCTCCTGGAGTTCGTGGCCGCGCCGGGCGTCGCTCTGCAACGGCAGACCCTGCTGCGCGAGGTGTGGGACTACGGCTGGGACGGCGACATCCGGGTGGTCGACCTCGCGGTACAGCGGCTGCGCAAGAAGATCGGCGCCGATCACATCGAGACCGTCCGCGGCTTCGGCTACAAGTTCCGGCGCTGACATGAGAAAGACGACGGACCCCGCCGCCCCCGACACCCTTTCCGACCCCGCCCCCGTTCGCAGTGCGCTGCGACGCTTCGCCGATCCGCGATCCCTGCGCTGGAAGGTCGCCGCGGCGGCCTGCGCGATGGCGCTGGGCATCGGGATCCTGGTGCACCAGACAACCCAGAACCGCTCCCTGGGCATCGCGCGCGCCGGCGCCGTGGAGGACCTGGGCAAGGCCGAGACCGCGTTCCGGGCCGGGCAGCCCCCGCAGAGCCATCCGGCGACGGGCGCCTACTACCGGATGGGTGACGAAGTACCGGACGAGCTGCGGGACCGGATCGGTTCCGGTGCAGGCCCGGTCATCTGGTACGACACCCGGCACCCGCTCCGGGGGTACGCGATGTGGGCCGGAAGCCGCGTCAACGGCACGCTGCTGGCCGTCAGCGTGGACA